>NZ_LYSO01000140.1:0-14409 GCF_001728935.1 Pseudomonas sp. AP42 | reverse complement strand
AACGCCAACTTCCAAAGCCTGCATAGCGTTCCATTGAAGCCTTTTGTACAGATACCTGAATACCAGTCGAACCTTGCGTGTGATCAAGGTTCACAGGTGGTGCGCCGTGTATTTATCTCCACGGTTATGTACCTCACAGACACTCACGTAGCGTCTGAGCTGTGAAACAAAATAATCCCCGTAAACAGGCCCTGCCGCCTGTCCGGATTCAACTGCCCCGGACTATCATGCTGATAGCCCTACCCCTCACTGCAAGGAGCCGCTCGGAACGCCGATGCGCCAGATCTGGAAATCTTTTCGAGCCCTTTATTTCGCCTCCTTGATGATGCTGATCGGCTCCGGCCTGCTTAGTACTTATCTGGCTTTGCGCCTCGCAGCAGACAATGTCGACAGCCTGTGGGTGGGTGCACTGATGGCTGCCAACTATTTTGGCTTGGTGCTGGGCGGCAAGCTCGGGCACCGCCTGATTGCCCGGGTCGGGCATATTCGTGCCTACGCCACCTGCGCGGGGATCGTCGGCGCAGCAGTGCTGGGTCACGGTTTGGTTGATTGGCTGCCAGCCTGGATTGTGCTGCGGATGATCGTGGGCCTGGGGATGATGTGCCAGTACATGGTTATCGAGAGTTGGCTCAATGAGCAGGCAGATGCCAAGCAGCGTGGCGTAGTGTTCAGCGGCTACATGATTGCGTCCTACCTTGGGCTGGTACTGGGCCAGCTGATCCTGGTCATGCATCCCCATCTGGGGCTTGAGCTGTTAATGCTCGTGGCGCTGTGCTTCGCGCTGTGCCTAGTCCCGGTGGCCATGACCCGGCGCATTCACCCGGCCCCACTGCACCCTGCCCCGATGGAGCCGCGCTTTTTTATCAAGCGCGTGCCGCAGTCGCTCAGCACCGTGTTGGGTGCTGGGTTGATCGTCGGTTCGTTCTACGGCTTGGCACCGCTCTACGCCTCTCAGCAGGGCCTGACGACCGAGCAAGTCGGCCTGTTCATGGGTAGCTGCATTTTTGCCGGATTGGTCGTGCAGTGGCCGCTGGGCTGGTTGTCGGACCGCTATGACCGCGCACTGCTGATTCGTTGCTTTGCCTTGTGCCTGGCGGTGACGGCCTTGCCGTTGGCAATCATGACGCAGGTTCCGCTGGAAGTGTTGTTCGTGGCCGGCTTCTTCTGTTCGCTGGTGCAGTTCTGCCTTTACCCTTTGGCAGTGGCCTTTTCCAATGATCACGTGGAAGGCGATCGCCGGGTGTCACTGACGGCCATGTTGCTGGTGACCTACGGGATCGGCGCCAGCGTGGGGCCGCTGTTGGCCGGCGTGGTGATGAAGCTATTCGGCAGCCAGATGCTCTACGCGTTTTTCAGCCTGTGTGCGTTGATCCTGGTGTGGCGCATTCGACCCAAGGCTGTGACCAACCTGCATCAGGTCGACGACGCACCGCTGCATCACGTGGCAATGCCCGACAGCATGTCCAGTTCGCCCTTGGTGGCTGCCCTTGACCCGCGGGTGGATGAGCAGGTGGTACAGGAGCAGATGCAAGTGACTGTGCCTGATCCAGAGGCTGCCCCTGAAACCGAGGAGCCGACGAGCGAAGAACCGCACGAGCCACCCGACCCGGACGAACATCCCCATGACTTGAGCAGGGCGCGCCCCTGAACGAAAAACGGGCAGATCCCATCAGGATCTGCCCGTTTTTTTATCTCAGCGTCTAACGCTTAAAGATCGTCGTCTTTATCGAAGCGCCGAGCTTCACGCTGTAATTGGTAGACAAAGCGCTCCACTTGACGCTGCACCAAACCACTCATGTTGTGAAAGCGCACGCCGGCAAAGGTGGTATTGATCTTGTCTTCAAAGTGCAGGTAGCGCAGTTCGACAGAGGTGGTCATGCTGCCGAAGGGCAGGGCAGCGATAAAGCGGTCATAGACCTGGCCCAACTGCAGACGCTCGGAGATATCGCCTTCAAAGCGCAATTTGCAGCCGGTTGCCGAGATGTCCAGCAGCTTACCGCTGATAGGCGCCTTGAGCTTCTCGCCACCCAACTGAATGTCCACCAATTGCGCGAGCTTGAGAGCGGCGCGGAAGGCATTGCGTCGTTGATGGTAAACCACTTCGCCGGGCAGGCTGCCGCTGTAGATACGGTGGCCGCCTTTTTCGCTGATGGTCAAGGTGCCGTTGCTTTCCCAGGCAACCCGCACACCCTCATGGAAACCTTCGATACGGAAAGCTTCGCCATTCTCAAGATAGCGTTCACCGTCACGGGGAATCATTTCGTCCAGCACCAGCGTCTTGCTGTCCCGGTCGATGTCCACCAGGTAGCTCTGGAAGCGCTGGCTGCGTTCGTGGAAAGTAATGATCAGCGGGTCATGGCTTTCTTGCAGCATCCGCAACGTGCTGGCGATTTCCAGAGGCGTGGTGAGCACCTTGGGTGGCTGCGGTGCATCTTCCGCATTAAGGGCGTTGAACACGGTTCTTCCATCTCCAGGCAAAATACGACTACACGCAAGAACCGGCATTTTGCCAGTATGTAGCGCGCCTTGGATAGGTCACGCTGTAAACCGGCGTCAGGCTTGGCTGCGGGTGCTTGGCTTGACCAGGCGTGAGGTGGAGCCTTGGGCGTTATACAGGGCCGGAGGCTCTCCGCCGTGCAATATGCGCAGCTGATTGGCGGTGGTGGCTTGCTGGAGCTGGATCGACTGACCGTTGAGCAGGTTGGCTTCCTGGCACTGGGCAAGCAAATGATTGAGCTCTTTGCTTTGTGCCAGCAGTTGATCGCCAACTGAAGAGTGGCTGGCCAGTTGTGCCAGGCCGTCATGATCGGCAGGCAGGCCCAGGCTGATCAGAATCTCACTGCGCTTCTTGCCATGCTGTTCGAGCAAGACAATCAGCGACTGTTTGCGCGCCAGGATTTCTTCCAGCAAGGGCATATCCCGGCCGTACAAGGCCAGGGATTCTTCCTTGAGCAACTCGAGCAATTGTTGCGTCGGTGCCAGATCATCAATGATCAGTTGGAGCAAATGTTCGTCGTGGTGCATGGCTGGCCTTGGGTTTTAAGCGTCCAAAAGCCCTGCGCAGGCCTTTGCCTAGCGCTCGGCTTCGAAGTTGAGCAGCTTGCTGGCTACACGGTTGCTGTCGACTTTATAGCTGCCATCGGCGATCGCCTGTTTCAACTCGGCCACGCGGGCTTTATTGACGACGGGTTGATCGCGCAGCGAGTCAGTGACCTTCTGCAACTGTTGAGCCTCATTGCTCAGGTGTACCGATTCCCCACTCTGGCTGGCGGCGGCCTGCTCTGCTTTGGCAGGCAAGGGCTGCGGCTTGGCTTCTACGCTGTCCTTGGCACCGCCGGTGCGCGTATTGCCGGGCAAGGCCGGGGCGTTATTCAAACGACTGAAATCAATGACCATGTTGAAAAACCTCTGGGTATTTGGACGCTTGCCATGTTTTCGGCCATACCCGGGCAAACTTTAGGCTCGATTGACAATAAACCTGTTCGGCTCAATATCCAGCACACAGTGTAGGAAAAGCTGGCATTTGATTCCAGTCATCTATAGCGCCACCTCGACCTGGCCTGGCGCGGTGACTCTCGCCTTGATCACGCGATTGGAGTTGAGGTTCTTGACGCGAATCTGTTCGCTCATGCCGCCGTTGGACAACGCCTCGCCCGGCATTCTGACGTTCAGGCCGCCACTGCTGGCGGAAATCACCACCTGGTCACCTTTGCGAATCACCTCGGCCTGTTCCAGATGAACCAGCGTGAGGACTTGGTCGGTGACCACCGGTCGCGTGAGTTTCTGCCCGACGGCCTGGTCCAGCGACGTCAGGTAGCCCTGGTTGATCAGGCTGATGTCCCGCTCGCGCAACGCCACATCTTCGTAGCCGATGATGCCGGTGCGCTTCAACGGTCGCGCCACGACCACCACGTCGCGAAACAGCTTGACCTGAGCCGGTACAAAAACCGTCCAGGGCGAGGCGCCCTCACAGCGCACCTTTACGGTCACACGGCCGATGGGCTGGGCGGGGCTTTCCAGGGTGGCTGTCAATTCCTTGTCGCACAGTGGCATGCGCAAGCGTGGGTCCAACTGGTTGACCTGAATCTCATAACGCCCCGGCGTCTGGGTGGTCGCCAGATAATCTTCTACAGTGAACTCAAGAAAGCCTTGGGTGACGCCGATAAGTAGATCAGGCAGGGTAACGTTGTCGGCGCGGGCCGTGACGCCCAGGCCCGAGACAAGCAGCGCCAGCGCGGCGCAGAGCAGTCTGCGGTAGCGTGAGCGGCCAGGGTGTCGGGAAACTGTCGTTTTAATATCCATACTCAGTAAATAGCAAAGCTCGTGCCGTTTAGTGTTGGGTACGCGTCGTACCCCTAGGATTTAGGAGTCTGGGCATGGCAGGTGTAATGGATTCAGTAAACCAGCGCACACAGCTGGTAGGGCAGAATCGCCTGGAGTTGTTGCTTTTCCGCCTGGATGGCAATCAGTTGTATGGCATCAACGTGTTTAAAGTGCGTGAAGTGCTGCAATGTCCCAAGTTGACGATCATGCCCAAGTCCAGTCCGGTGGTGTGTGGCGTGGCCAACATTCGTGGCGCGACCATTCCGATTCTTGACCTGGCAATGGCCACAGGGGCCGCGGGTTTGCAAGACCGCCAGAACCCTTTCGTGATCATCACCGAATACAACACCAAGACCCAGGGTTTCCTGGTGCGCTCGGTGGAGCGCATCGTCAATATGAACTGGGAAGAGATCCATCCGCCGCCCAAGGGCACGGGGCGCGATCACTACCTGACGGCGGTGACGCGGGTCGATAACCAGTTGGTGGAAATTATCGACGTGGAGAAGATCCTCGCCGAAGTGGCCCCTACCTCGGAAACCATCTCCGTTGGCGTGGTGGATGCCGAAACGGCACACAAGGCGGTTTCGCTGCGCGTGTTGACCGTGGACGACTCTTCCGTGGCGCGCAAGCAGGTCACACGTTGCCTGCAAACCGTCGGGGTGGAGGTGGTAGCCCTCAATGACGGCCGACAAGCCCTGGATTACCTGCGCAAGCTGGCGGACGAAGGCAAGAAGCCCGAAGAAGAATTCTTGATGATGATCTCTGACATCGAGATGCCGGAAATGGATGGCTACACGCTCACGGCCGAGATACGTAATGATCCACGCATGCAAAAATTGCATATCATCCTGCATACTTCGTTGTCGGGGGTATTCAATCAGGCAATGGTCAAGAAGGTCGGTGCGGATGACTTTCTGGCCAAATTCCGTCCTGATGACCTCGCATCCCGGGTAGTCGACCGGATCAAGGCAGCAGATCACGGCTAGGGGATGTCCCCTGGCGGTCACACGATTTAAGAGGCGGCATCATTGTCTACGGGTAATTTGGATTTCGAACAGTTCCGGGTCTTCCTGGAAAAAGCCTGTGGCATATTGCTCGGTGAAAACAAGCAGTACCTGGTATCCAGCCGCCTCAACAAGCTGATGGAACAGCAGGGCATCAAATCCCTGGGTGAGTTGGTCCAGCGGATCCAGGGTCAGCCGCGCAGTGGGCTTAAAGAAATGGTGGTTGATGCCATGACCACCAACGAAACCTTATGGTTTCGCGATACCTATCCCTTTGAAGTGCTCAAGAACAAAGTGTTGCCGGAAGCCATCAAGGCCAGCCCGGGCCAGCGCCTGCGTATCTGGTCGGCGGCCTGTTCTTCGGGGCAGGAGCCGTACTCGATCTCGATGTCCATCGATGAGTTCGAGCGGACCAACATGGGCCAGTTGAAAGCCGGCGCGCAAATTGTGGCCACGGATTTGTCCGGCACCATGCTCACCAACTGCAAGACCGGTGAGTACGACAGCCTGGCGCTGGGCCGAGGCTTGTCCCAGGAACGCCTGCAGCGCTACTTCGATCCCAAAGGGGCAGGGCGTTGGGCGATCAAGGCGCCGATCAAGAACCGCGTCGAATTTCGCTCGTTCAACCTGCTCGACAGCTACGCTAGCCTGGGCAAGTTCGACATGGTGTTCTGCCGCAACGTGCTGATCTATTTCTCGGCTGAAGTGAAGAAAGACATCCTGTTGCGCATCCACGGCACCCTCAAGCGCGGAGGTTATCTGTTCCTCGGTGCTTCCGAGGCGCTCAATGGGCTGCCGGATCACTTCCAGATGGTGCAATGCAGCCCGGGGATCATCTACCAGGCCAAGTAAGCCGCACCCGATCAAAAATGTGGGAGCGGGCTTGCTCGCGAATGCGTTCTGTCAGCCAGAGATAAATTGGCTGACCCACCGCATTCGCGAGCAACCCCGCTCCCACATTTGTTATGCGCCAGCCCTACTGAAAGCGGCAACTGCCGATTGCCGCTTTACTGGCACTACGCGGAAATCGCTTGCCGCTTTTCTGGCAGAGTCGCCGGCAACTCCCCTGGAAACCCTTGATATACGGGCTCCCGCAAGATTGGCATGCACCTTGCTATAACCCTGCTAACGAACAGCAGGTCAGCCTAAAGGTTTCCGCCATGAGCATCAGCTTCGATAAAGCGCTCGGTATCCACGAACAAGCCCTGGGCTTCCGCGCCCAGCGTGCCGAAGTCCTGGCCAACAACATTGCCAACGCCGACACCCCGAACTACAAGGCTCGGGACTTGGACTTCTCCGCTGTGCTCGCCGCACAACAGGACAAGACCAAGAACGGCACCTTCGCCTTGAATATGACCAACAGCCGTCACATTGAAGCGCAAGGCCTGAGCAAGGGTGACGAGTCGCTGCTGTATCGCACACCGATGCAGCCGTCGATCGACCAGAACACCGTCGACGCCCAGCTGGAGCAATCGAACTACGCCGAAAACTCGGTGAACTTCCAGGCCAGCTTCACCCTGCTCAACAGCAAATTCAAAGGGCTGATGTCAGCCCTGCGTGGAGAGTAAGCCATGTCTCTGTCCAGTGTTTTCAATATTGCCGGCAGTGGCATGAGCGCGCAGACCACGCGTTTGAACACCGTCGCCAGTAACATCGCCAACGCCGAAACCGTCTCCTCGAGCATTGACCAGACCTATCGCGCCCGCCACCCGGTGTTCGCCACCATGTTCCAGGGGGGGCAGGCAAGCGGCAGCGATTCGTTGTTCCAGAACCAGGACGCCCCCGGCTCCGGTGTGCAGGTGTTGGGCGTGGTCGAAGACCAGAGCAATCTGGAGGCCCGTTACGAGCCCAACCACCCGGCCGCGAACGAAAAGGGCTACGTCTACTACCCCAACGTCAACGTGGTCGAGGAAATGGCTGACATGATCTCCGCCAGTCGCTCGTTCCAGACCAACGCGGAAATGATGAACACCGCCAAAACCATGATGCAGAAGGTTCTGACCCTGGGTCAGTGATAAGGGGCGCCAAATAATGGCCATCGTTGATACGTCTAACAACACGGCGGTTCAGGACCTTTTCAATTCCAAGGTCAAGACCGCGACGAACAACAGCAGCGTCAGCGACGCTTCCAAGACGGCGACGGGCAATCAGTCGCTGGGCAAGGATGCGTTCCTGCAACTGCTCGTCACCCAACTGAAAAACCAGAACCCGCTGTCGCCCCAGGACAACGGCGCGTTCGTGGCGCAGCTTGCACAGTTCAGCAGCCTGGAAGGCATCAACACCCTGAACGACTCGGTGAACAACATCTCCAGCAACTTCAGCTCGTCGCAGGCGCTGCAGGCTTCGTCGCTGGTGGGGCGCTCGATCATCATCCAGACCGACAAGGCCATGGTGGATACCAGCAAGAGCATGACCGGTTCGGTGGCAGTAACCTCGGCGGTGGGCAATGTCTCCGTCAAGATCACCGACAAAGACGGCAATGTGGTGCGCACCGTTGACATGGGCGCCCAGAGTGCCGGTACCCAGAGCTTTATCTGGGATGGCAAGAACGACAAGGGCGAGGTTGCCCCAGCTGGCACCTACACCTTTAACGCCACCACCAAGAACGACAAAGGCGACGCAGTGGCCTTGACCACTTCGCTGCCCGCCACGGTCACCAGCGTGACCCTGAGCAAGACCGGCGGCGAAATGCTGCTCAACCTTGCAGGCGGCATGGGCAGCGTCAAGCTGTCGCAAATTCAGACTATCGGTACATAGAGCCGGCTAAATACGGCAGAGGGAGAGAAACATGTCTTTTAATATCGGCCTTAGCGGCCTCTATGCGGCCAACAAACAACTGGACGTGACCGGCAACAACATCGCCAACGTCGCGACCACTGGCTTCAAGTCATCCCGTGCGGAATTCGCCGATATCTACGCGGCTTCCAAGCTGGGCACCGGCCAGAACAGCATCGGCAACGGCGTGAATCTGGCGGCGGTGTCGCAGCAGTTCACCCAGGGCGACGTCAACGGCAGCGGCGGCATCCTCGACATGGCGATCCAGGGTGGTGGTTTCTTCGTACAGAAGGGCAGCGACGGTTCGCTGGAGTACACCCGTAGCGGTGCTTTCCGCGCGGACAAGGATGGCTACATCACCAACAACACCGGCACTTCCCGCCTGCAAGGGTATGCCGCAGACGATAATGGCAAGATCAGCAAGGGTGGCTTGGTCGACCTGCAACTGAATCTGGCGAACCTGCCGCCCAAGGCGTCCACCAAGGTCGACTCCACCAGCAACCTGAACTCCTCGGAGCCGGTGATCGACCAGACGGCCAAGCCGTTTGATCCAACCAAGACCGACACCTTCACTACCCAGTACAGCACCACCTTGTACGACTCCCAAGGTAACGCGCACCCGATGGTGCAGTACCTGGTGAAAACCGACGGCAACAAGTGGAATGCCTATACCCTGATTGACGGCCGCAACCCCGATGGTTCGGCTCCGACCGGCACCCCTTCGACGCCACCTGTGCCGTCGACATTGACCTTTGACGGCGCTGGCAATCTGACTACCGTCGTCACCAATGGTGTGTCCGACAAGACCCTGACCGTTGCCGGTTGGGTTCCCGGCAAGGTAACTGACGGCGTATGGAAGGCTAACGGTGCGGATGCCAACCCGGGTGGTATCGCCATCAACATGGCCAACATTACCCAGTACAACTCGGCCACCTACCGTAACCCTCCGGTCACCGATGGCTATGCCACCGGCCAGATCACCGGCCTGAAGATCGACGGCAGTGGCGTCCTGTTCGCCACCTTCAGCAACCAGCAGAGCAAGGCCATCGGCCAGATCTCCTTGGCCAGCTTCAACAACGAGCAGGGCCTGCAGCCAGCCGGTGCAACCACCTGGAAAGAGACCTTCGCCTCGGGCCAGCCGGGTTATGACAACCCGCAGGCCGGTACCCTGGGTTCGATCGTGGCCAACTCCCTGGAGAACTCCAACGTCAACCTGACCAGCGAGCTGGTTGACCTGATCAAGGCCCAGAGCAACTACCAGGCGAACGCCAAGACCATCTCCACCCAAAGCACCATCATGCAGACCATCATTCAGATGACCTGATGCCACCGCGCTAATACCCGCACACAAAAAGGCCCCTCGATCGAGGGGCCTTTTTGTGTGCGCGCGTTAATAGTTTACCGCCTGTTTCATCTCGCCTTGCTGCTGGAACGCCCAGCGCCCATTGCGCCACGTACGGGGCACGGGCGCCTGTCGCCCATCGACCAGCGGGAGAGAGGCATGGCGATGTACAAGCAGTGGGAAGGGGCATCAGCAGGCAGCCATTGGTTTGTCCCGAGTGATTTCAGCGCCGGTGTATACGGACGCAAAAGTCAGTCGGATGAACCCGGGGGAGGCAAGTCCTCTGATGCTGAGTCGGTCAGGCAACTGCTCGATCAACTGAGGGATGCCGAGAAAACATCCAAGAGCCAGACCGTCCAATACCTTCGTGACCAGTTGAACGCGAAGCGCGAAGAACTGGGTGACGAAAAATTCAAAGAGATCATGCAGGAGTTGATCGCGAAGGCGGACGTCTCGTGGCTGGAGATGCTGCGGCGTCTGATGAGGGAATGGTTTCCGGAAACCGACGATACATCACCCAAACCTTCGCCACCTTCTCCTGGCCCGTCGCCAGGTGGGGGAGGTGGCGGAGGCGGTGGTGGCAGGCCAAGCCCCGGCAATTTCGGGCCCAGTGAGCCCATGAGTAATCTGCCGATTACCGAAGGCTCCAAGCATTTCAACTACAAGCCTGATCAAAGTAACCCAGGAAAAAAGCCGGACAACATCTGGAGCGGATTCAGCCAGGGCCCCGATGGCAATTGCGTCACGGTGTCAGCAATAAAGGGCGCAATGATGAAGTTTGGCCAGAAACCCACCGACGTTTTCAAGGAGGTAAAAGAGACGGCAGACGGTTACCACGTGAAGATGCGCGACGGCTTCGAACTTGATCTATCCAAGGATGAATTAAAGCAGGCGGCCAGGTATGCGCAGTTCAAGGGGGACAATCCGAGCATGCTGACCGATGCCAACTTCATGTTCGCAGCGAGCGCCAAGCGGGCACAGATGGAAGGGAATGGCCTGGACGACAACCCGAGTCAATCCAAAAGAAGCTTCGCCCATGCGATGCAAAGTTTGAACAACGGCGAAATGCCCCACGAAGCATTGGATCGCCTGGGTTTGAAAGGGCTTTACCGGCAGTCTTCAAGCGGTGAGCTGGCGAGCGGCAAGCTCGGTGTCGTGGCCTACGATCGCCATTCGATGGCGGTCATCGACGGGCGCGTGGAGTTGTGGGGGCGCCGAGGTGGCGCGCCCAAGCAGGGCATTGCGTACGCGTTCCTCTAAGGCGATAAGCAAAAAGCCCGATAAACCCTATGCAGTTGGGGTCTATCGGGCTTTTTCAATCCAGGGGGACAATACCCCTGAACTGGCTCAGCTTATTGGCAAGCTTCGCAATCCGGCTCGTCAATCGCGCAGGCCTTTGGCACCGGTGCCGGGCCGGCTGGCGCTGCGAGTACAGAGTCATCACCGTGGTTGCCGCTGGACACTGCGTTCAGCTTGCCGGTGTTGATGGTCGACTTCTCGGTGCTGGTGGCGGCCAGGGCACGGAGGTAGTAAGTGGTTTTCAGGCCACGGTACCACGCCATGCGGTAGGTCACGTCCAGCTTCTTGCCCGAAGCGCCGGCGATGTACAGGTTCAGGGACTGGGCCTGGTCGATCCACTTCTGACGACGGCTGGCGGCGTCAACGATCCACTTGGTGTCCACTTCGAACGCGGTCGCGTAGAGCTCTTTGAGTTCTTGCGGGATGCGCTCGATCTGCTGCACGGAACCGTCGTAGTACTTCAGGTCGTTGATCATGACCGAGTCCCACAGGCCGCGGGCCTTGAGGTCGCGAACCAGGTACGGGTTGATCACGGTGAATTCGCCCGACAGGTTCGATTTCACATACAGGTTCTGGTAGGTCGGTTCGATCGACTGCGACACGCCAGTGATGTTGGCGATGGTGGCGGTCGGTGCGATGGCCATGATGTTGGAGTTACGAATACCTTTCTGCACACGGGCACGTACCGGCGCCCAGTCCAGGGTTTCGTTCAGGTCAACGTCGATGTACTTCTGGCCACGGGCTTCGATCAGGATCTGTTGCGAATCCAGCGGCAGGATGCCCTTGGACCACAGCGAACCCTGGAACGTCTCGTAGGCGCCACGCTCGTCGGCCAGGTCGCAGGAAGCCTGGATCGCGTAGTAGCTGACCGCTTCCATGGACTTGTCGGCGAACTCGACGGCTGCGTCCGAACCGTAAGGAATGTGCTGCAGGTACAAAGCGTCCTGGAAGCCCATGATGCCCAAGCCAACCGGACGGTGCTTGAAGTTGGAGTTCTGCGCCTGTGGCACCGAGTAGTAGTTGATGTCGATCACGTTATCGAGCATGCGTACAGCGGTGTTGACGGTGCGTTCCAGCTTGGCGGTGTCCAGCTTGCCGTTGACGATGTGGTTCGGCAGGTTGATCGAGCCCAGGTTGCAAACGGCGATCTCGTCCTTGTTGGTGTTCAAGGTGATCTCGGTGCACAGGTTCGAGCTGTGGACCACGCCCACGTGCTGCTGCGGGCTGCGCAGGTTGCATGGGTCCTTGAAGGTCAACCATGGGTGGCCGGTTTCGAACAGCATGGACAGCATTTTGCGCCACAGGTCTTTGGCCTGGATGGTCTTGAACAGCTTGACCTTGCCTGGGTACTCGGTGAGGGCTTCGTAGTACTCGTAGCGCTCTTCGAAGGCCTTGCCGGTCAGGTCGTGCAGGTCCGGCACTTCGGATGGCGAGAACAGAGTCCACTTGCCGTCATCGAAGACGCGCTTCATGAACAGGTCAGGGATCCAGTTGGCGGTGTTCATGTCGTGGGTACGACGACGGTCATCACCGGTGTTCTTGCGCAGCTCGATGAACTCTTCAATGTCCATGTGCCAGGTTTCCAGGTAGGCACACACAGCGCCTTTGCGCTTGCCACCCTGGTTCACGGCAACGGCGGTGTCGTTCACTACTTTCAGGAACGGTACGACGCCCTGGGACTTGCCGTTGGTGCCCTTGATGTACGAACCCAGTGCGCGCACCGGTGTCCAGTCGTTACCCAGGCCGCCGGCGAATTTGGACAGCATGGCGTTGTCGTGGATCGCGTGGTAAATGCCCGACAGGTCATCCGGCACGGTGGTCAGGTAGCAGCTCGACAGCTGTGGACGCAGGGTACCGGCGTTGAACAGGGTCGGGGTCGACGACATGTAGTCGAAGGACGACAGCAGGTTGTAGAACTCGATGGCACGGTCTTCTTTGTTCTTCTCTTCGATCGCCAGGCCCATGGCCACGCGCATGAAGAACACTTGCGGCAGTTCGAAGCGGATACCGTCCTTGTGGATGAAGTAACGGTCGTACAGGGTTTGCAGGCCCAGGTAGGTGAACTGCTGGTCACGCTCGTGGTTGATCGCCTTGCCGAGTTTTTCCAGGTCGAAAGTGGCCAGGATCGGGTTCAGCAATTCGAATTCGATACCTTTGGCGATGTAGGCCGGCAGGGCCTTGGCGTACAGGTCGGCCATCTCGTGGTGAGTGGCGCTGTCGGCGACTTTCAGGAAGCCCAGGCCTTCGGCACGCAGGGTGTCCATCAGCAGGCGGGCGGTCACGAACGAGTAGTTCGGCTCACGCTCGACCAGGGTACGGGCGGTCATCACCAGGGCGGTGTTGACGTCGGTCAGGGCCACGCCGTCGTACAGGTTCTTCAGGGTTTCGCGCTGGATCAGGTCACCGTCGACTTCTTCCAGGCCTTCGCAGGCCTCGGTGATGATGGTGTTCAGGCGGCCCAGGTCCAGCGGTGCGAAGCTGCCGTCGGCCAGGGTGATGCGGATCGACGGGTGCGCTTGAACGGCGGCTTCTTCGGCCGGGGAACGTACGGCACGTTCCTTGGCGCGCGAGTCACGGTAGATCACGTAGTCGCGGGCCACTTTCTGCTCGCCGGCACGCATCAGGGCCAGTTCAACCTGGTCCTGGATTTCTTCGATGTGGATGGTGCCGCCCGATGGCATGCGACGCTTGAAGGTCGCGGTGACCTGTTCGGTCAGGCGGGCAACGGTATCGTGGATGCGCGACGAAGCGGCAGCGGTGCCGCCTTCAACTGCAAGAAACGCTTTGGTGATGGCGACGGTGATTTTGTCATCGGTATAAGGAACGACAGTGCCGTTACGCTTGATCACGCGCAGTTGGCCAGGTGCGGTGGCGGACAGATCCAGGTTCGAATCAGCGGCCTGCGGCACGGAGCCTTGCGGGTTCTCGCGAGTTGTGTCGGTTTGCATGAGGGGGTGTCTCCACATTCTATATTTATTTGGGCACCATCACGGTGCCCACCGTTCCGTCCTGAAGCACTTACAGCAGGCCTGGGCCTGGCATAACAACTTCGGGACAGGAGGAAGGGAGCTCATCGCGCCGCTTCCATGCCGAAGTCTTTGGTTCGGGGCCGGGGAGCCCTTCGCCGTATTCCTAGTGGGTGACAGTGGCCCCATTCAAGCCCTGCAACACCCGTACCGTTTTCTGCCAATCGGGCTGGAAAACGGTTGCCATCCGCGTGCGCGGTTTGGGCTTTCAAAAAATGCTTTGGTTCAACCAGACGCGAGCAAGAAAGCGCTTGAGTTTCTTGCCGGATATGTGTTTGGTCTTTTCGCTGAAAACCCTACATGTAGGGTTTTTTTAGCGCCGAGGTACAAGATAATGCGTTTTGGGGGGCTTAGCAACGCACTACCTGTGGATAACGCTGTGGGTAAAATGTGTATGAATCATGGAACACCCGTGTAGGCCGCATTACTACTGGATTACACCGTTTGTCACCGAATATTCCCGGGTAGAAACTGCCGGCGGGAATTTTGAGGGCGCGAACCCTACCACAAAAAATCGCCATGGCCGAATGGATTTCCCGGCTTGTGTTCAAGGGCCTGTGCATGGCTACAATCGGCGTTTGTTATGCCCTCAAAACATGACAAACAGGCTATGGGGCGGTGGAGGTCTAACTGTGGGAGC
>NZ_LYSO01000139.1:0-14588 GCF_001728935.1 Pseudomonas sp. AP42 | reverse complement strand
ACACATTTGGAGTGCGGGGTGTCAGGTAGATAGGCGTCGGCTGTCAGGCTGCCATCGCAGGCAAGCCAGCTCCCACATTTTGATCAGTGTTAACAGGTCCTAATAGCCGTTGCTGCCGTAATCGATGGTGAATGCAAAGCCAACCAAACGCTCCACCCCCGTCTCCAACCGTCCGTCGCCATGCAAGCGCAACCAGCGATACCCCGGCGCCTGCTCGCTGACCTGAAAGTCCTCACTCCCCGGCGCAAACTGGATACAGGTAGACGGCGAAGCCAGCAGCCGCACACCGTCGCGCTCGCTGTCGATCTCCTGATGCACATGCCCCCACAGCAATGCCTTGGTCTGCGGAAAGCGCTCAAGCACGGCAAACAGCGCTTCGGGGTTGCGCAGACCAATTGGCTCCATCCACGCACAGCCGATCGGTACCGGATGATGGTGGAAACACACCAGGTGATGGCGGCCCGGCGCTTCGCTCAAGGCCTGCGCCAGCAGTTGCAGTTGCGCGTCTTGCAGGTAGCCCGGCACAGACCCAGGTACCGCCGAATCCAGCAGAGTGATACGCCAGTTGCCGATATCCACCACCGGTTCGAGCAAATCACTGTGCATGGCAGCCTGGGCCATGACCTGCGGCTCGTCGTGGTTGCCAGGAATCCAACGCGCCGGAGCGCCAAGGGCGGCGGTCAAATCGCGAAACTGCTGATAGGACTCAAGCGTGCCATCCTGGGACAGATCGCCGGTCGCCAGTATCAGGTCGATGGCCGGCTGTTGCGCGCGCACCAGCTCGACCACCCGCTGCAGGCTTTCACGGGTGCTCATGCCCAGCAGCGTGGCGTCAGGGTCGGCAAACAGATGGCTGTCGGACAACTGCACCAGCAACACGGCATCAGGATTCACGGCGGATACGCTCGGCAAGGCGCTCTCCCTGGTAACGACAGGAATGGATAGTTGGCGCGATTATGCTGGGGCAGGACACAAAGAGGAAACCCAAGGAAGCAGACGCAGTTCACATCTACCGCACCACTTCAAACTCATGGCCCAAGGCCAGGCAGTGGCTGAGCCATTCGCCGAGGAACACATTGAGCTGTGCTTTCTCATCGGGCTGGTGCATGAACACATTCGGGTAAGGATAGATGCTGCGAAAGCGTCGCGCATGCTCGGCGCTGATCACTTCGGCCATACGCGCGTCGTGGTACACCTGCACTTCCAATTGCGGCACCGGCAACCACGGCAGGCTGTGCTCCTGGCGCACCCGCAGGGTGGTGGTGTAGGGGCAGGTGAGAATGACTTCCAGGGTCAGCACGCCGAGCATCTGGTCGCCATGGGTGACAGCAATGCGCCGCGCCTGGGGAGCGTGGCGCATGTCCGGGAGCAGGCGCATCAGCCGCGCATAGTTGGCCTCGCAGGCCGCTTGCAGCCCGATCAGGTCAACTCGGTAACGTTCCCGTGCCTTTACTGCCATAACCCCCTCACTTCCGCGCGATTAAGCGCAAGCCATTGCAGGGCGATAATGCTGGCTGCGTTGGAAATCTTGCCGTCGCGTACCGCCTGCAAGGCATCTTCGAAGGCCCAGGCGGTGACGCGGATATCTTCTGCTTCTTCTTCCAATCCATGGACCCCTCCCGCGCCCGAGCTGTCGCAACGGCCCAGGTACAGGTGGACAAATTCGGTACTGCCGCCAGGCGAGGGGAAATACTTGGTGATCGGCCACAGCGCGGAGAACGTCAGCCCAGCTTCCTCCTCGGCCTCGCGGTGTGCAACCTCCTCGGGTTGCTCATCCTTGTCAATCAGGCCGGCGACCATCTCCACCAGCCAGGGGTTATCGGCGCGGCCCATGGCGCCGACTCGGAACTGTTCGATCAGCACCACTTCATCGCGCAGCGGGTCGTAGGGCAGTACGCACACCGCGTCATGACGCACGAACACTTCGCGGTTGATCACCCGGCTCATGCCGCCGTCGAACTTCTCGTGGCGCAGTTGCACGCGATCGAGCTTGTAGAAGCCTTTATAGGCATTGTCACGCTGAACAATCTCGATCTTGTTCGGCGTCGACTTCGCGATGTCCGTCATGGTGTCCCTCGTTAAGCTCGTGCAATGGCCGCCATCCTAACGCGCCGACGCCCGTTGATGCAGCCCCTTTCCGGTTGCCGGCAGAGGCGGCGAGCGTCAAACTCACTGCAATCAGTTTAGTGGCGAACTGGCGGCCACGTTGGCAGTCCAAGCGCTACTCTTTTCGCTTTCCATCGATTTACGAAGGACACACATGTCGCTTTTAAAAATCGCCTCCGTGGCCTGTATTGCCTTGACCCTGGGTGCTTGCCAGAGCCTGTTCCAACCCGCCTATCTCAAGCCGCTGGACGTTACCACCGACAAGTCGGAGCAGATCAAGCCCGGCTGTGACAGCCCGGCCTGCCCGCTGGTGAACATCGACACCGTGCATTTCCCCGCCGAGCCACAACTGGACAGCCTGGTGGAACAGCGCCTGCTGCAAATGACCCGCACCACGCCTGGCGCCAGTGTACCGGCGAGCCTGAACGCCTACCGGAACACCTTCCTGCGTGAGTCGCCGGACCGCCACGGCATGTACTTGCAAGCCAAGGTACGTGACCAGCATGACGGACTGGTGATCGTTGAAGTGTCCAGCTACCTGGACACCGGTGTCGCCCACGGCGAGCCAGGCCGCGGGTTTATCAACTATTCACGGATTCTGCATAAGGAACTGACCCTGGCCGACATGCTGCTGCCCGGCCAGGAGCAGGCCTTCTGGAATACCGCGAAAGTCGCCCACAACAGTTGGTTGATCAGCACCAAGATGGACCGCGACCCGGAGTTCGTGAAGAACTGGCCGTTCCAGAAAACCCCGAACGTGGCCCTGACCAGCGGCGGCGTGGTACTCAAGTACAACGTCAGCACCATCGCCCCTTACGCACAGGGGCTGATCGAAATCACCCTGCCCTATACGCGCCTCACCGGTGTGATCAAGCCTGAACTGGTGCCCGCACGCCGCTAACGACCGGGTATCGCAACGGGTAGATCTCTTAGGGGTAGTGGTTGTTTAGACGATCGCCTTCGCGAGCAAGCCCGCTCCCACAGTTGGAATGCATTCCGACTGTGGGAGCGGGCTTGCTCGCGAAGAGGCCAGTACAGGCGCCGACGATCCCGGATCAGACCTTCTTGTAGAGCTGGCTACCTTCCTGCTTGAACCGCTCAGCCTGCTCGGCCAAGCCCTTGGCCACATCCACATCCACCGCATCAATGCGCTGGTTCGCCGCGTACTCACGCACTTCGTGGGTAACTTTCATCGAGCAGAATTTCGGCCCGCACATGGAGCAGAAGTGCGCGACCTTGGCCGACTCCTTGGGCAGCGTCTCGTCGTGGAATGCCCGTGCGGTATCCGGGTCCAGGCCGAGGTTGAACTGGTCTTCCCAGCGGAATTCGAAGCGTGCCTTGCTCAAGGCGTTATCGCGAATCTGCGCGCCAGGGTGGCCTTTGGCAAGGTCGGCCGCGTGGGCCGCGATCTTGTAAGTGATGATCCCGGTCTTCACGTCATCCTTGTTCGGCAGACCCAGGTGTTCCTTGGGCGTGACGTAGCAGAGCATGGCGCAACCGAACCAGCCGATCATCGCCGCACCGATACCCGACGTGATGTGGTCGTAGCCCGGCGCAATGTCGGTGGTCAGCGGGCCGAGGGTGTAGAACGGCGCCTCGTCGCAGCACTCCAGTTGCTTGTCCATGTTCTCCTTGATCAGTTGCATCGGCACATGGCCAGGGCCTTCGATCATGGTTTGCACGTCGTGCTTCCAGGCGATCTTGGTCAGCTCGCCCAGGGTTTCCAGTTCACCGAATTGCGCAGCGTCGTTGGCATCGGCCACCGACCCCGGACGCAGGCCATCTCCCAGGGAGAAGCTAACGTCATAGGCCTTCATGATTTCGCAGATCTCTTCGAAGTGCGTGTAGGCAAAGTTTTCCTTGTGGTGGGCCAAGCACCATTTGGCCATGATCGCGCCGCCACGGCTGACAATGCCGGTGACGCGATTGGCGGTCAGCGGCACGTAGCGCAGCAATACGCCGGCGTGAATGGTGAAGTAGTCCACGCCTTGCTCGGCCTGTTCAATCAGGGTGTCGCGGAACAGCTCCCAGGTCAGGTCCTCGGCAACGCCGTCGACTTTTTCCAGGGCCTGGTAGATCGGCACGGTGCCGATCGGCACGGGCGAGTTACGGATGATCCACTCGCGGGTTTCATGGATATGCTTGCCAGTGGACAGGTCCATGATGTTGTCCGAGCCCCAGCGAATGCCCCAGGTCATCTTCGCCACTTCTTCTTCAATGGACGAACCCAGGGCGCTGTTGCCGATGTTGCCGTTGATCTTCACCAGGAAGTTACGGCCGATAATCATCGGTTCCAGCTCAGTGTGGTTGATGTTGGCCGGGATGATTGCGCGGCCGCGGGCGATTTCTTCGCGCACGAACTCGGGGGTGATGATTTTCGGAATACTGGCGCCGAAGCTGTGCCCGGCATGTTGTTGCTTGAGCAGGCCGCTGGCGCGGGCTTCCTCAAGCTTCATGTTTTCGCGGATCGCCACGTATTCCATTTCTGGCGTGATGATGCCTTTACGCGCGTAGTGCATCTGGCTGACGTTGGCACCGGCCTTGGCCCGACGCGGGTTTTGCAGGTGGGCAAAGCGCAGGTAGGCCAGGTCGGGGTTATCCAGGCGTTCCTGGCCATAGCGTGAACTCAAGCAGGCCAGCCGCTCGGTGTCGCCACGTTCTTCGATCCACGGCGAGCGCACATCGGCCAAGCCTTTGCGCACGTCGATGATGACATTGGGGTCGGTATAGGGGCCAGAGGTGTCATAGACCACTACAGGGGCGTTGATTTCGCCACCAAACTCCGTAGGGGTCACGTCCAGGCTGATTTCACGCATCGGCACGCGAATATCCGGGCGGGAGCCCTGCACGTAGATTTTTTGCGAGCGGGTAAACGGCTGCACGGAGCCGGAGTCGACCTTGGCCGATTCACTCAGGTGCACGGTATTTTTTAGTTTTGTACTTTTTATTTCAGTGCTCATCACGGGCTCTCCAACTTATCCAGGCGGTGGATTTTTGTCGGAGCGAACCTGTGACGGACGGACGCACTGGAATCAGTGCTGTGCTTGGCGCACGAGGGCTGTTCGATTGTCGAACAACATCCCGGACGAAGCACAAGAGGACTCGCCGGGTGACGAGAAATCTTGTTCCCTACGCAGGCGCTAACCTGATCAGGTTCAACGGGATCCGGTATTTACCGATCTCAGCCTTCCAACAAGGCACCCCGACAAGAACGCGGCCAGTCTAGACCATGGCGTGGGCAAATTGCCAATAGCGGTTTATTCAGCGTGATGAATGGCGTGATCGTGGGATTGTTGTGCGCAGGCCCCGCCACTACACTCGGGCACGGCCTCAAGGCTTGACGCCAGGCATGGCCAGCCTTAGCCTTGGGCGCTGAATTATCACCGTAATATTCATACTAGGGATCGCCTCATGCTGCGCAAACTCTCACTGGCTGTTGCCGTGTCTTGTGCGACCAACGGACTGGTCTGGGCAGCTGAAGCGCCCTTGTCCGCCAACACCGATTTGGTCAGCGTGTATCAGGAAGCGGCGAACAACAACGCCGACCTGGCCGCCGCCCGTGCCCAATACGGCGCGCAAAAAGAAGTGGTGCCCCAGGCCCGCGCAGGCTTGCTGCCGAACCTGTCAGCCGGCGCCGACAGCAACAACGTGCGCACCCAGATCGACCAGCCGGCCGCCACGGCCAACCGTGACGCCCACTCCTGGCGCGCCACCTTGAGCCAGCCACTGTTCCGCGCCGACCGCTGGTTCCAGCTGCAAGCTGCCCAAGCCGTCAACGAGCAAGCCTCGCTGCAACTGTCAGCCTCCGAGCAGAACCTGATTTTGCAAAGTGCAGAGAGCTACTTCGCCGTGCTGCGTGCCCAGGACAACCTGGCGTCGACCAAAGCCGAAGAAAACGCCTTCAAGCGCCAGCTCGACCAGTCCAACGAACGCTTCGATGTGGGCCTGTCAGACAAGACCGATGTGCTGCAATCCCAGGCCAGCTACGACACCGCCCGGGCTAATCGCATCCTGGCCCAGCGCCAGGTGGACGACGCGTTCGAAGCGCTGATCACCCTGACCAACCGCCAGTACAACTCGATCCAGGGCATCGTCCACACGCTACCGGTGCTGCCGCCGGCGCCGAACGACGCCAAGGCCTGGGTCGAAACCGCCGGGCGCCAGAACCTCAACCTGCTCGCCAGCAATTACGCGGTCACCGCCGCCGAAGAAACCCTTCGGCAGCGCAAGGCCGGCCACTTGCCGACGCTCGACGCGGTTGCGCAATACGAAAAAGGCGACAACGACGCCCTGGGTTTCAGCAACCCGAATCAGTTGCCTATCCCGTACGGCGGCGATGTGTCGCAACGCACCGTGGGCCTGCGGTTGAACATCCCGATCTACAGCGGCGGCCTCACCAGCTCGCAAGTGCGCGAATCCTATTCACGCCTCGACCAGACCGAGCAACAGCGCGAAGGCCTGCGCCGCCAGGTGGTGGAAAACACCCGCAACCTGCACCGTGCAGTCAACACCGATGTGGAGCAGGTGCAAGCACGCCGCCAGTCGATCATCTCCAACCAGAGCGCGGTGGAAGCCACGGAAATCGGCTATCAGGTGGGCACGCGCAACATCGTCGACGTGCTGGACTCACAGCGCCAGCTGTACGCGTCGGTGCGCAACTACAACAACAGCCGCTACGATTACATCCTCGACAACCTGCGCTTGAAGCAGGCGGCGGGCACGCTCAACCCAGGGGATTTGCAGGATCTGGCGCGCTATCTCAAGGCCGACTACAACCCGGACAAAGACTTCCTGCCGCCGGACCTGGCCAAAGCCGCTGCCGAACAGCTCAAGGCCCGCCCGAATAATTGACAACACCGAAGACCCCTTGTGGGAGCGGGCTTGCTCGCGAAAGCGGTGGATCAGTTAACACATGTATTGACTGACCCACCGCTTTCGCGAGCAAGCCCGCTCCCACAATTATTAACGGTGTCGAGTCAGGGAGTGATCAGTTTGTCCAAGCCATCCAGTAAACGCTTTAACGCGCCCTGGTTGGCCTGCATCACCTTGAGCCCCGCCTGCGCCATCTTGCGTGCGTCCTGGGGTAATTCGAACAACTGTCGCACCGCTTCGGCCAGTCCATCGGCATCGTCCACCTCCCGCATAGCCCCGGCGTCGCGCATCATCGCGGTGATGTCGAGGAAGTTGAAGACATGCGGGCCCATGATCACCGGTTTACCCAACGCCGCCGGCTCCAGCGGGTTGTGCCCGCCGGTCGGCACCAGGCTGCCGCCGACGAATGCGCTGTCAGCCAGGGCGTAGAGAAACAGCAATTCGCCCATGGTGTCGCCAAGCAACACCGAGGTTTGCCCGGTGACCGGCTCACCACTGGAGCGACGCACGGTGGCAAAGCCTTGCTGCACACAGCGCTCAAACGTCGGGCCAAAGCGCTCCTGATGACGGGGCACCAGAATCAGCAGGGCATTGGGGTAGTTCGCCAACAACTGGCGATGGGCTGCCAGCACCACCTCGTCTTCACCTTCGTGGGTACTGGCGGCGATCCAGACCGGACGCTCGCTGGCGCCCCATTGTTCACGCAGGGCGGCGGCGCGAGCCGTTAGCTGGGGGTCGATGCTCAGGTCGAACTTGATCGAGCCGGTCACTTTCACGGTTTCAGGGCGTGCGCCCAGGCTGCGGAAACGTTCGGCCTCGGTCTCGGTCTGTACGGCGAACAAGCTCATTTCTGCCAGCATCGGCGCCGTCAGCTTGGCAAATCGCGCGTACCCTTTGGCCGAGCGCGCCGACAACCTTGCATTGGCCAGCGCCACCGGAATACCGCGCTGGGCGCAGGCATGGATATGGTTGGGCCACAGCTCGGTTTCCATGATCACCGCCAGCGTGGGCTGCACGCGGTCGAGAAAACGCTTGGCGGCGCAGGGCAAGTCGTACGGCAAGTAGCAGTGCTGGATGCGCGATTCGTTGGCGAACAACGCCTGGATACGCTCGGAACCGGTGGGCGTCATGCAGGTGACGGTGATCGGCAGCTGTGGATAACGCTCCAACAAGCCGCGAATCATCGGAGCGGCGGCAATGCTTTCGCCCACCGACACCGCGTGCACCCAGATCCCGCCGGGCCGCATCACCGGCAAGCCATAGGAAAACCGCTCGCCCACCCGCTTGGCATAGGCTGGTGCCTTGCGCGCGCGCAACCACAAGCGTAAGGCCACCAACGGCAGCGCCAGGTAAAACAGACAGCTGTAGAGAGTTCTATTCATGGCGGAGGAGTTTATCGGCTTTTTCAGTCGATCGCCTGCAAGCACTCGGCAAAACGTTTAGCCAAAAAGCGCGCGGCGGGCCCCAGGTGCTCGTCGCGGCGCCACACCAGTTCCACCACCAGGGCGGGCGGGGTCCATTCGCTGGCCAATTCGACCATCTGTTGCTGGTAGGTCGGGTATTGCACGATATGCCGAGGCAACCAGGCCCAGCCCAGGCCACTCATCAGCCATTCGGCCAATACGTAGAAGCTGTCGGCGCGCCACACCAGGGGGCTGGCCGCCTCGCTGCCGGGGTAGACGCTGGTCTGGGTCGACATCAGCAACTGCCGAAACTGGGCCAGGTGCTGGCACGTTACGTACTTTTCCTTGGCCAGCGGGTGGTTAACACCGCACACCGTAACCATTTCCACACTGCCCACCACTCGACGCTCCAGGGCTTCGGGAATCTGGTCGTGATAGAACAACAGCCCCAGGTCCGCCTTGCGCTCCACCAACTTGCGCGCCACATCGCCCTGGGCCGCGCTGGACAACTGCACCTCCAGCAACGGGTAGTGCACAGCCAGCGCCTCCAGGCTATCGAGTACTGGCTGGAACAACATCGCCTCATCCTGGGCCAGGCGCAGGCAGGCTTCCTCGCCGCGGGTCAACGACAAGGCCCGCCCCGTCAGGCGCTCGCACTGGCGCAGTACCTCACGCGCTTCCTCCAGCAACACACTGCCGGCTTCGGTCAGGCGCGGTTGCCGGCCGCTGCTACGTTCGAACAGGACAACGCCCAAGTCAGCCTCCAACAGGGCAATGCCATTGCTGACCGCCGATTGCGCCTTGCGCTGCCCACGGGCCACGGCAGAAAACGAACGCTGCTCGGCGACGCTGACAAACAGGCGCATCTGCTCCAGATCCCATTGCACGCTCATGGCTCAACCTATCTCCATTCCAGATAGGTAATGACTTTACCCCATCTGGCAGACGACTAGAATGCCGACCACTGTAGGAGCGAGCTTGCTCGCGAAAAACTCAAAGGCGTCGCGTTATTCAGAAAAGCGCGAGTTATCGTTGACGTTTTTCGCGAGCAAGCTCGCTCCTACAGTTCTTGAAACCACACCGAGGACTTGCCCATGAATGCCGCCTACTACTACTTGGCCATCGCCATCTGCTCGGAAGTGATCGCCACCGTTTCCATGAAAGCCATCAAAGGCTGGAGCACCCCTATTCCGTTGTTGCTGGTGATCGTCGGTTACGGCGTGGCGTTCTGGATGCTGACCCTGGTGGTGCGTACCGTGCCGGTCGGCGTGGCGTACGCCGTATGGGCCGGGATGGGTATCGTGATGGTCAGCATCGCGGCACTGTTCATCTATGGGCAGAAGCTGGATGTGCCGGCGATGCTGGGGATGGGCCTGATTGTGCTGGGCGTGGTGGTGATTCAGTTGTTCTCGAAAACCGCCGGGCACTGACCGCCACTCAACAGCCTGTATACTGCGCCTCTTGTCTTGAACACTGAGGTCGCCGATGCCATCCGTTATTTCCACCGACGTTCTGATTGTCGGCGCCGGGGTTGCCGGCCTCTGGCTCAATGCGCGCCTGCGCGGCCAGGGGTTTTCCACGGTACTGGTGGAAAACGCCACCCTGGGCGGCGGGCAAAGCCTGAAGTCCCAGGGGATCATTCACGGCGGTGCGAAATACGCCCTGCACGGCGCCCTCACCGGCGCCTCCGAAGCCATTGCCGATATGCCGCGCCGCTGGCGTGAAGCCCTGGCCGGCAACGGCGAGCTGGACCTGTCCGGCGTGCGCGTGCTGTCCCAGGCGCACTACTTGTGGTCGCCCGGCACGATTGCCGGCAACCTCACCAGCTTTTTCGCCAGCAAGGCCGTGCGTGGCCGCGTCGATCAGGTCAAGGGCGACGAACTGCCCCTGGCGCTGCAGAACCCTCGCTTCAAAGGCAAAGTCTATCGCCTGGCCGAGCTGGTGGTGGACGTGCCCAGCCTGATCAACCGCCTGGCGCAATTGGCCGGTGACGGTCTGCTCGCAGGTGTGCACATCGAACCGTTACTGGACGGTGACACCCTGGTGGGCTTGAAGGTCGATGGCCGTGAGATCCGCGCCCAGCGCATCGTCCTGAGCGCTGGCGGCGGCACGGCGGACTTGCTCGCGGCCCTGGGCCTGAGCCAACCGGCCATGCAAAAACGCCCGCTGCACATGATCATCGCCAAAGGCCCTGGCCTCAAGCCGCTGTACGCCCATTGCCTGGGCGGCGGCACCAAGCCACGGATCACCGTCACCACCCACCCGGCCGCCGACGGCAACTGGGTGTGGTACATGGGCGGCGATATCGCCGAGGCTGACGGCGTGGCGCGTACGCCTGAACAACAGATCGCCACCGCGCAGAAAGAGCTGGCGCAACTGCTGCCCTGGATCGACATGAGCCAGACCCAGTGGGCCACCCTGCGCGTGGATCGCGCCGAGCCGCTGCAATCGGGGCTGAGCCGTCCCGACAACGCCTTCCTCGCCGAAGACGGCCGCCTACTGGTGGGCTGGCCAACCAAACTGGCCCTGGCGCCGGATTTCGCCGACCGCGTACTCCACGCCCTGAAGCGCGACGGCATCCGCCCAAGCGCCAGCGCCCCTCTGCCCGAGCTGCCAACTCCGGCAATCGGCCAACCTGCCTGGGAGCAACTGTTGCCATGAGCCTGCCAACCCTGCACGACCTGTATCGCCCGCTGGGCAGCACCGGCCTGCTGGTGTCGCCCCTGGGCCTGGGCACCGTCAAGTTGGGCCGCGACCAAGGGGTGAAATACCCCAACGGCTTTCAGATCCCTGGCGACGACGAGGCGCGCATGCTGTTGCGCCAGGCCCGCGAGCTGGGCATCAACCTGATCGACACCGCGCCGGCCTATGGCATGAGCGAAGAGCGCCTGGGGCCGCTGCTACGTGATCAGCGCAAGGACTGGGTGATCGTCAGCAAGGTGGGCGAAGAGTTTGCCAACGGCGTGTCCAATCACGATTTCAGCGCGGCCCACACGCGGATGTCGATTGAGCGCAGCCTGAAACGACTTGAAACGGATTTTATCGACCTGGTGCTGGTGCACTCCGACGGCAACGACTTGCATATCCTTAACGATTGCGCGGTTTACCAGACCCTGGAACAGTTGAAGAAAGACGGCAAGATTCGCGGTTTCGGCTTCTCCGGCAAAACCGTCGAGGGCGGTATGAAAGCACTGGAACAGGGCGATTGCGCGATGGTCACCTACAACCTCAATGAACAGGCCGAGAAGGCCGTGATCGACTATGCCGCCGCCCACGGCAAGGGCATCCTGGTGAAAAAGGCCCTGGCCAGCGGCCACGTGTGCCTGGAACCGGGAATGGATCCAATTCAGGCCAGTTTCACCTTGTTGTTTGCGCAAACGGGCGTCGCCAGTGCTATTGTCGGGACCATTAATCCGCTGCACCTGGCCCATAACGTAGCAACTGCTGCCCGGGTCATTCGTCAACTCTGATGCCGCCCACGCGGCCGACCCCGTCGCAAGAAGGAGCCGACATGCCGCGAACGCTCATAAGAAAGAACCCCAGCAACTTCAAGACACTGCCGCTGCACGTCGAAGCCACCCCCGAGGGCCTGAGCTACCAGAGCGTCGGCATGCCGCTCAACTTCGCCCAGACCCTGCAGCGGCGCAAGCCGGTCGAGGTGCCAGACGCCGAACGCTTCGCCCTGGAACTGGCGAACCTCGGCGTCTCGGTACGCCTGACCCTGCACTGGCAAAACAAGGACTACTGGGTGCTGGTGCGCCAACGCCGCCAGGACCGTGGCGACGTGGTGCTCAAGCTGATCTCCGGCTACGTCCCGGCCCATGAACTGAACCTGCCGTTGCACACCGCCATCCAGGAAATCGCCGAGGAGTGCCTGCTCGAAACCCCCGAAGGCTGGCTGGGCGGGCGCTTCAACGACACCTGGCTGCCGGCGCCCTACTCCGCTGCCCTGCATTACCGCGAGGCGCTGCCGTTTCGCCTGAGCCCTTTGTCCGGTGCCGCGCGCCCGGTGCGCTGCGCCACCATGCAACTGATCGAGCGCCCACGGGCCTACGTGCACCTGCCGACCGCCTCGCTGCAATTGATTTATGACCTGCGCCTGGAAGTGCCGAAGGAAGCCAAGTCCCTCAGTTTGTTTCATGTGGATGAGCGTTTGGAGGGTGACCAGTTGGTGGCGCGCCTGGATCGCCAACGCCCGGACCTGTACTTGATGCCGCTCAAAGACGGCGAGCCATTGGCAGAGTTGTATACGGTCAAGAAGGATCAGTTGTACCCGGCCAGCACACGCGGCCTGTACCTGGCGGAAAGCTTTGCCCAGCAAGAGGGCTGGCTGGTGCGCGATGAGCGCATTCGTTGGAAGGATTGGCTTAGGCAGCAGGGCCTGGCAGAGCCGGAAAAGGACTCCAAGCTCAAGCGCTTGACCGGCAAGGCCCGGCAGATGCTGCGCAAGATCGTGCCGAAGAAGAGCTAGGGGCGAGCAGGCTCGCCCCACGGGGTATCACTCGTTGTTGCGGATCTTCTCGACAATCGCCGTGGTCGAGCTGTTTTCAACCAGCCCCAGCACTTTGACCGTGCCGCCGTAGGCGCTGACGATGTCCGCACCCACCACCTGGTCGACGCTGTAGTCACCGCCCTTGACCAGCACGTCGGGCTTGACCTGGGCCAGCAGGTTTTCCGGGGTGCCTTCAGAGAAGCTGATCACCCAGTCCACCGCGCCCAGACCCGCGAGTACCGCCATGCGCCGGTCAACACTGTTGATCGGGCGGCCCGGGCCTTTCAAGCGGCTGACCGAAGCGTCATCGTTGACCGCAACGATCAGGCGGTCACCTTGAGCGCTTGCCTGTTCCAGGTACGTCACGTGCCCGGCGTGCAGGATGTCAAAGCAGCCGTTGGTGAACACAATGCTTTCGTTGTGGGCGCGGGCATCGTCAATCGCCAGCAGCAATTGCTCCAGGCCCAGCACACCGCGCTCCGAGCCTTCGGAGCGCTGGATGGCGCGGCGCAACTCCGGTGCGCTGATGGCGGCAGTACCCAGCTTGCCCACCACAATGCCCGCCGCCAGGTTGGCCAGGGCCACGGCGTGGGGCAGTTCCTCACCGGCGGCAATGGAGGCTGCCAGGGTGGAAATCACCGTGTCACCGGCACCGGTGACGTCAAACACTTCACGGGCACGCGCCGGCAGGTGCATGGCCGGGTGGCCCGGACGCAACAGGGTCATGCCGTGCTCGCCACGGGTCACCAGCAAGGCGCCCAAGTCGAGATCGGCCATCAATGCTGCGCCCTTGCTCACCAGTTCGTGCTCATCGGCACACCCGCCGACGATGGTCTCGAACTCACTGAGGTTGGGCGTGAGCAGGCTGGCGCCTCGGTAAACCGAGAAGTCCTTGCCCTTGGGATCGGCCAGCACCGGGATGTTGCGAGCCTTGGCGGCCTGGATCAACACCTGGTGATTCTGCAAGGCGCCTTTGCCGTAGTCGGACAACACCAGCACCTTGATACCGTCGAGCAGCGCGTCGACCTGGTCGCCAAGGGCCAGGGCGTCGGTGGCGAAGGGTTCTTCGAAATCGATACGCAGCAACTGCTGGTGACGGCTCATGACCCGCAGCTTGACGATTGTCGGCTGATGGGCGATGCGCTGGAACAGCGCACGCACGCCGGCGCCCTGCAGGCTGTTGGCCAGACTTTCGGCCGCTTCGTCGTCGCCGGTCACCCCCACCAGGGAAGCCGGGGCGCCGAGCGCGGCAATATTGAGCGCGACGTTAGCAGCGCCACCTGGGCGATCTTCGATTTGCTCGACCTTGACGACCGGCACCGGAGCCTCAGGGGAAATCCGTGAGGTACCACCATGCCAGTAACGGTCGAGCATGACATCGCCGACCACCAAGACAGCGGCTTGATTGAATCGCGGCATGGACAACTTCATGGAGCAACCCACATACAAAATGAACAGGGGCGCGATATTAGCACAGGGTTTGCGATGGCTTGCGACTGGCGCGATGCCGAATCCACCACTGGCCAAATATGAAAGGGGCTTGCGAAACTGTCCCGTGGCGAGGGAGCTTGCTCCCGTGACGGCCTTCCAGCCAACACTTATCCACCTGACGCACCGAGCTCCCACAGTTGTCCGCGCCCGACCACACACTCCACGATGCGAAGCGAGCCGCTCTTGATCTTGATCTGCTTGTGATCTTGATCTCAGGCGCCCCG
>NZ_LYSO01000138.1:0-14777 GCF_001728935.1 Pseudomonas sp. AP42 | reverse complement strand
GGTTACCGTCTGCTGCTACCCAAAAAAGTTGTGTAGATGGCGATGCCGGACCTGTGGCGAGGGAGCTTGCTCCCGTGACGCCCTGAAAGCCTGCGCATATCTACCCGACACCCCTCGATCCAACTGTGGGAGCAGGCAAGCCAGCTCCCACATTGGATCTTCGTTGCTTTGAGCATTGCGCTCGCTTAATTAATCGGTATTGGGGCGGGTGTTGTTTTACCTGTCCTTGCGCGCATCCAGGGTCTTTTGATGCTCGGCCAGGAACGGTTGCTCCGCGGGGTCAAAACGATCAATCCCGGCGGTGAAGCGGTGCCAGTAGGGGTACAACGGCTGACGGCGAGTGACGGCCTCGATACGCGCCGACTGCGCTTCGGTGAGTTTCAGCTCGGTGGCCGCCAGGTTATCGCGCAGGTGTGCTTCGGTACGGGCGCCGACAATCAGCGAGGTGATCCCCGGGCGATCCTTGAGCCATGCCAGGCAGGTGCGGGCGACCGAGACGCCGTGTTCATCGCCGACGGCGGCGAGGGTCTCGATAATGTCCAGCGCACGTTCCTGGTCGTGGACGTAGGGTTCCGGCCAACCGCTGCCCTGGCGGGTATTGGCCGGCGGCTTGTGCCCGCGTCGGGTTGTGCCGGTCAGCAAGCCTTCGCCCATCGGGCCCCACACCAAAGTGCCAACCTGCTGGTCCAGGGCCAACGGCAGCAACTCGTACTCGGCCTCGCGGGATTCCGGGGTGTAGTAGATCTGCTGGGTAATCGGCTTGAGCATGCCGTGCAGTTCAGCCTTGCCCAGGGTTTTCATCATCTGCCAGGCGGTGAAGTTGCTGGTGCCGAAGTAGCGGATCTTGCCCGAGCCGACCAACAGGCGCAGGGCTTCCAGGGTCTCTTCGATTGGCGTCATGCCGTCCCAGTTGTGCAGTTGGTACAAGTCGATGTGGTCGGTGCCCAAGCGCTTGAGGCTGGCTTCGCAGGCGCGGATCAAGTGGTAGCGCGACGAGCCGGAGTTGTTGGGGTTGTCGTCTACCGGGCTGCGGCCCTTGGTGGCCAACAGAATGTCGTTGCGCTTGTCGCCCAGCGCCTTGCCCACCACTTCTTCGGCCAGGCCGTGGGAATAGAGGTCGGCGGTGTCGACCATATTCACTCCGGCGTCGAACGCCATATCGAACATGCGCTTGGCCAGGGGCACGTCCACCGCACCGCATTTTTCAAACTCTGCGCGACCGCCAAAGGGCACGGTGCCCAGGATGATTTCCGATACCAGCAGGCCGGAATGACCCAGTTGTCGGTACTGCATGTTGCCTCCTACTTAACGTTGCACGTGAAGGTGTGAACGATGGGGACGGCGATAGTTTGAATTTTTTCATGAAATGCTCGCGCCAGGCTTGGCTGCGACGTGCACGAGGGATTGTTTCGCTGGATGAAATGCTGGATTGTGAATCCTGGTCATTCCGCCAGACAGGGCAGCGGTAGAACATCCCTGGCGTCGATACCCACTCATTTGGAGCCTGTCATGACCCAGCCTGCGATCAAACTCTATGGTTTTCCCCTGTCCGGCCACTCCCACCGGGTCGAGCTGATGTTGTCCCTGCTGGGGCTGACGAGCGAATTTATCCTGGTGGATCTCAAGCAAGGTGCGCATAAAACGCCTGAGTTTCTCACCACCCTGAACAGCTTCGGCCAGGTGCCGGTGATTGATGACGGCGGCACGGTACTGGCCGACTCCAATGCCATCCTGCTTTACCTGGCCAGCACCTATGGCAACGGCCAATGGCTGCCGAGTGACCTTGTCGGGCAAGCGCGAGTACAACGCTGGCTCTCGGCCGCTGCCGGCCCACTGCATGCCGGGCCTGCCACGGCGCGCTTGGCCACGGTGTTTGGCGCCGAGGTGGACACTGTCAGCGCAATCAACCGTGCCCATGCCTTGTTGAGCGTGATGGAGCAGCAACTGAGCCAGAGCCGTTTCCTCGCCAGTGAGCAACCCAGCATTGCCGATATCGCCTTCTACACCTACGTGGCCCATGCGCCGGAAGGCAATGTGTCCCTGGCCGACTACCCTAAGGTACGCGCCTGGCTGGCCAGCATCGAAGCACTGCCGGGTTTCGTTGGCATGCCGCGTACGGCGGTGGGGCTGCAATCGCAATAACAAACAAGGGGCGCCGATGGACCGATTTCATGAAATGCAGGTGTTCCTGGCCGTGGCCGAGGAGGAGGGCTTCGCGGCTGCCGCGCGCCGCCTGAACACGTCGCCGCCCAGCGTGACTCGGGCCATTGCCGCCATGGAACAACGCATCGGCACCCAGTTGCTGGCGCGCACCACCCGCAGCCTGCACTTGACCGAAGCGGGCCAGCGTTACCTGGAGGATTGCCGACGCATCCTTGCCGAGCTGGACGAAGCCGAGGAAGCGGCGGCGGGCAGTTACTCCATTCCGGGCGGCCAGTTGACGGTGACCGCACCGGTACTGTTTGGCGAGCTGTATGTGGCGCCCGTACTGGGGGATTACCTGGACCGTTTTCCCTTGGTGAGTATCAACGCCTTGCTGGTCGACAGGGTGGTCAATATGACCGACGAAGGTGTTGACGTGGCGGTACGTATCGGCCACCTGCAACAATCCGGGCAGCAAGCGATCAAGGTCGGCGAAGTACGCCGGGTGGTGTGCGCATCGCCGGCTTATCTTGACCAACACGGGCGGCCCCAGCGCCCCGAGCAGTTACGTGAGGCCAAGCTCGTCACCTCATCGTCCAGCCAACTGGTCAGTGAGTGGACATTCATTGCCGCCGGCCAGCCGCTGAAGGTACCGATCGAGCCACGCCTGGTGGTCACCGCCAACAATGCCGCGATCAACCTGGCCCGCCTGGGCTGGGGTATGACGCGGGTGCTGTCTTATCAAGTCGCGGCAGCGGTGGCGGCGGGTGAGCTGGAGCTGGTGCTGGAGGATTTTGAACCGGCGCCGCTGCCGATCCACGTGGTGTTCCAGCAAAACGGCCGGGTACCGGCCAAGGTCAATACGTTTGTGGATTTCCTCAGCCAGCGCCTCGGGCAGGACCCGGCCCTGAACGCGGCGACCAAGCGGCGCGCCTGATGGAGCGTTTTCGCGATATGCAGCTGTTTACCGCGCTGGCCGGGCAACCGAGCCTGGCGTCGGCGGCACGTCATGCGCAGGTTTCCGGGCCGACGCTGGTACGTGCAGTTGCGCGCCTGGAGGCACGCCTGCGCGTGGTGTTGCTGCAACGCAGTACACGCGGGGTCAACCTGACCGACGCAGGCCAGGCTTACCTTGCCGACTGCGTGCGCCTGCTGGCAGCGGTGGACGCGGCCGAGGCTTCGGCCAACGGTTTGCATGTGCAGGCCCAGGGCGACCTGCGGATATTCCTGCCGCTGCTGTTCAGCCGCGATGTCATGGCGCCGCTGTTGGCCGGCTATGCGGATCGCTACTCGGCGGTGCGTGTCATCGCGCACTACCACGACTATTACCCGAACCTGCACGTAGAAGGGCTGGATGTGGCGGTGCTGGTCGGCGAATTGCCCAGTTCGTCGCTGATTGCGCGGCAGGTCGGGCAGGTTGGCACTGTGCTTTGCGCCAGCCCTGCTTACCTGGCGACCCGGGGCGAGCTCCGGCATCCGGCTGAACTCAAGCAGCATCATCTGATTGCCAGCGCCGACCCGGTGCACTGGGATTTCCTGCATTACACCCTCAAGGCTCGCGCCCGGCTGAGTTGCGCCACTGTCCAAGGGGCAATCAATGCGGCGGTGCAGGGGGCGGGCGTGATTCGAACCTTGAGTTACCCGCTGCACGAACACCTGGCGAGCGGCCAGTTGCAGCGCCTGTTGCCTGCCTTCGAGTTACCGCCGCAGCCGGTGCATGTGGTCTACCGCGAAGGCCGCCATGCGTCGATGCGCGTGCGCAGCTTTGTTGACTACTGCGTCAGCGCGTTGCGCGAGCATCCGGCGTTTCAGTTGGCGTAATAGTGGATTGCCCAGGGTGGGCATTCTCTTCATCGCGGTGTGGGCGCAGCATCTTCAGTCTCTAACCGGAGGTGAGCGCCATGCACTCGATTGAACCAACCCCTTGGCATGTCGGCGAACGACACATGCAGGACAGTGCCGGCGTTTCTGAACGCATGGCCATGATCGGGCCCAAAGTCATTCGTGATCATTTGCCTGAGCAGCATCGCGATTTCTATCCGCTACTGCCGTACCTGATCGCGGGTGTGGTGGACGAACAGGGCATCCCCTGGGCGACGATGCTGGAAGGCGCACCAGGCTTCGCGCACTCACCCGATCCGCACACGTTGCAGATCGACAGCCTGCCTTCCAGAACTGATCCCGCCTGGGCTGGAATAACGGATGGCTCGGCCATTGGCCTGCTGGGCATCGACCTCAACACCCGCCGCCGCAACCGCATGAATGGCCGCATTGGAACGCTTGAGCAGGAGGGCTTCACGGTCGACGTGGTACACACCTTCGGCAACTGCCCCAAGTACATCCAACTGCGCCCCGTCGCCGGCATTGCGCGCAAACCCGGCAACCTGGCCGAGCGCAGCAACCGCCTGGACGACGCGGCTCAAGCACTGATCCGCCACGCCGACACCTTCTTCGTCGCCAGCTACGTCGACCTGCACGGCGAACGCTCGGTAGACGTCTCCCACCGAGGCGGCAATACGGGATTTGTGCGGGTGCAAGGCAACGTACTGACCATCCCGGATTTTGCCGGCAACCTGTTCTTCAACACCCTCGGCAACCTGCACGCCAACCCGGTGGCGGGGTTGTTGTTTGTGGATTTTGAGACCGGCGACGTGCTGCAAGTGGCCGGGCGTACTTCGTTGATCCTGGGTGGGCCGCAAGTGGCTGAGTTCGAAGGCGCGCAGCGCTTGTGGACGGTGACGGTGGAACATGTGGTCCGCCGCCCGGCAGCGTTGGCCTTGCGCTGGCAATTCGCGGAATTTTCGCCACACAGCCTGGCGATGGGCACCTGGTAGCCTGGCACGATAATGCCCTGTAGGAGCGAGCTTGCTCGCGAAAAACGTCAACGATAACGCGTGCTCCCTGAGTAAGCGCGGCGCCTGTGGGTTTTTCGCGAGCAAGCTCGCTCCTACAGAAGGTGGTGTGAAGTGTGGCGCAGGCAGGTGGATGAGCTCGCTCTAGGGAAGAAGGTCAGCCTGACGTCGAGTCATGCCGTAATCAGCATTGGGAAACAGCTGATTGGTCATCTCGATGATTTTGCTTTGCGCATCGATGAACTTGCCCATTCGGGCGCCACCCGAAGTTGAGTCATACAACGCCTGTCCGACGCTTCGACCGTTCTCGAACACCTGGATATCGGCGAAGCTCATGTACAGCGCCATGTCCCAGCTCCATGTACCGATATAAGTGGTCGACAGCGCGCAACTGGCGGGCGGGGCGCCTGGCGGCAACTCGCGGGGTTGAAAGCCCTTACTGCGTAATTGAGCGGTGTAAGTCGTATTGAAGCCTTCACGCAAGCCTGCGGCGGGAATCATGCAGATTTCGGGCGAGTGAACAGTTGAGGAGGGAACGGGGGTGACGGTTTGCGTGATACTGCAGCCGGTGAGGGCGCCGCCTACCAGTAAGCAAGCGAGGGTTGTTACCTGGTGCATAGCGACCTCCATGTCATAAGTAGTGGCTGGATGATAGCAGTGAAGTTCCAGCATGGATCACTCTCTACTGAGACACAGCCGATCCAATGTGGGAGCTGTCGAGCTTTAGCGAGGCTGCGATGGCGGCGGCACTGTCAACATACTCATTGCCTGACCCACCGCTATCGCGGCCTCGCTAAAGCTCGACGGCTCTCACAGGGGAATCTCATTGCCTGTTGGGGGTGTGCGTTTTCATCAGGCCACCGGGCACTCACGGTTCAACGCTTCATCTACCAGCAACTGCGCAATCTCGATCATCTGCACCACCGCCAACACCTGCTTGCGGGCGTGACCGTCAAGCTGTTCGGCACAGTCGTAGGCGCAGACAGTCGCGGACTCCAGCATTTCGCTGGCATTGCTCAAGGCGGCTTCAGCGCTGAGTCCGGGGCGGACGGTGAAGATGACATCTGGAGGCAGTTGCGGGTTTTCATCCGAGGGGGATGGTGAGGGATTGGGTGTGACTTTTTTCATGGCGAAGCTCATATGAATGAGCACCTCCATTTCGCTACCACACGAAGTAAGGAGGCGACTGTACACGGGGTGGTAGACCGGTCATAGAAACCCGGCAGGCCGAAGCCTCCCATGCACAGCCGCCACAAAGCAGCCCGCATAAAAAAACGCCCTTGAGCGTTTTTGGGGTCTATGAAAGAACTGGGCTACCACACCCATTCGCTGATTTTGCAGCGACCCGCGAAAGTTAGCGGTGGGGCTCATCGGACGCAACCCGAAAGTTGTGTAAGAGCGGTCTGACAACCGCGCCATTGCGGGTACGCCGAATAACCCATGTAGGAGCGAGCTTGCTCGCGAAAAACGTCAACGATAACGCGTGCTCCCTGAGTAAGCGCGGCGCCTGTGGGTTTTTCGCGAGCAAGCTCGCTCCTACAGCCATTCAATACCGAACCATCACCGACTTAAGCTCGGTGTAATCCTCAATGAACGCACTGCCAAACTCCCGCCCTAATCCCGAAGACCGGCTGCCCCCAAACGGCACTGCCGGGTCGAGCAAGGTGTGCATGTTCACCCACACGGTGCCCGCCTTGACAGCTGGGATCATGCGCAGGGCCTTGCCCAGGTCATTGGTCCACAGGCTGGCGCTCAAGCCGTAGGGCCCGTGGTTCATCGTGGCCAGCAGTTCGTCTTCGCTGTCGTAGGGCAGGAAGGTGGCGATGGGGCCGAAGGTTTCTTCGTTGAGCAGGGTGTCGTGCAGGTGGTTGGCCAGGATCACGGTGGGTTCGACGTAGCAGCCGGGGCGGTCGATGAGGTGGCCGCCGTGGATGATCGTGTTGTTTTCGGCGCGGGCCTGGTTGAAGTAGCCGAGCAGTTTGTGTTGGTGTTGCTGGTGGGTCACCGGGCCGAAGTCGGTGTGTTCGTCCAGGGGCGAGCCGATGGTCAGGCGGCTGAGGCGTGCCTTGAGTTTTTCCAGCACGGCATCGATCTGCGAGCGGTGCACGAAGAAACGCTCGGCCGCTGCGCAGATTTGCCCTGAGTGCAAGAAGCCCGCTTCGATGATGCCATCCACCGCTTTGTCTACATCCATGTCGCGCAGGAAGCCGGCGGCGTTCTTGCCACCCAGTTCCAGGGTCGCGCGGGTGAGGCCTGCGCCCATGGCACTGCGGCCCACCGCAATACCGGTGGGCACTGAGCCGGTGAACGACACCTTGTGCGTGCCGGGGTGTTCCACCAGCCCCTTGCCGACATGGCCGCCGCCGGTCAACACGTTGAGCACGCCCGCCGGCAACCCGGCGTCGATGGCCAGTTCGGCGATGCGCAGCAGGGTCAGCGGCGTGAATTCGCTGGGCTTGATGATGATGCTGCAGCCGGTCACCAGCGCAGAAGCCAGCTTCCAGATGGCGATCATGGTCGAGAAATTCCACGGCACAATGCCTACCACCACGCCCACCGGTTCGCGCAAGGTGAAGGCGGTGTAGCGCTCGCCATTGAACGAAGGCAGCGACGGCGTGAGGGTCTTGCCGCTGAGCTTGGTGGCCCAACCTGCGTAGTAACGCAGGAAGTGCGCGGCCTGGTCGACCTCAAAGGCGCGGGAAATCTGGATGATCTTGCCCGACTGGCAGGTTTCGATCTGCGCCAGTTCTTCGCGGTGGTGTTCCAGCAGGTCGGCCAGTTTCAGCAGTACGTTGCCACGAATGGCCGGTGCGGTCTGTGACCACAACTGGAAACCCCGGTTGGCGCAAGCCACCGCGGCGTCGATATCCGCCAGGTCTGCGTCGGCCACGTCGGCGATCACCTGGCCGGTGGCGGGGTTGGTCACGCTCAGGCGTGCATCGGCGTGGCTGCGCACACTGGCGCCGTCGATGAATAGCCCATGACGGCGGCGCAAAAAGGCTTCGACGTGAGGCAGCAGCGGGATATCGCTCATGGCAGGTTCCTGGCAGTTCACAAAAGAAAACTCGAGGTTAACCAACGGGCAGGTACGCGGCTTGACTGTGCCTGCCAGGTTTTATGCCTGTGCCTGCCGTGCCTGTGAAAAGTACAACCTTGCCTGCCGAACGTGCATGTTGTGCCGGCGCAAGCCGGTCGATACTGGCCCTGCATCCCGCACCGTTCCACGATTCGGAACGTCTGCCGGACTTCCAATAATAAGCAGGGCCGTCCATGAAAAAGCCAAACCCGCTCCTCGAAGACCTCAAGCCTCTTCTGCCTGCCATTGCCGCCAACGCCAGCCGTGCCGAACAACTGCGACAAGTGCCGGATGAGAATATCGCGCTGCTCAAGAGCATCGGGCTGCACCGCGCCTTCCAGCCCAAGGTGTTCGGTGGCCTGGAACTGTCGCTGCCCGAATTCGCCGATTGTATCGCCTTGCTCGCCGGCAGTTGTGCCAGCACCGCCTGGGCCATGAGTTTGTTGTGCACCCACAGCCATCAACTGGCGCTGTTCTCGGCGCAGTTGCAGGAGGAAATCTGGGGCGCCAACCCGGATGCCACGGCCAGCAGCAGTATTGCGCCGTTCGGCCGGGTGACCGAGGGCGAGGGCGGCGTGTACTTCAGTGGCGAGATGGGCTGGAGCAGCGGCTGTGACCATGGCGAATGGGCGATTGTCGGCTGCCGTCGCCAGAATGCCGAAGGCACCCAGGACTACTGCTTTGCCGTGCTACCGCGCAGTGACTATCAGATCCGCGATGACTGGTTTGCAGCCGGCATGAAAGGCAGCGGCACCAAGACCCTGATCATCGACAACGCCTGGGTGCCCGAGCACCGGATCCAGAAGGCCAAGGACATGATGGAAGGCAAGTCCGCAGGCTTTGGTTTGTACCCAGACAGCCAGATTTTCTATGCGCCGTATCGGCCGTATTTCGCCAGTGGCTTCTCCACCGTCAGCCTCGGCGTGGCCGAGCGCATGCTGGAGGTATTCCGCGAAAAAACCAAAAACCGCGTACGTGCCTACACCGGCGCTGCCGTCGGCGCAGCGACCCCGGCGCTGATGCGCCTGGCCGAGTCCACCCACCAGGTGGCCGCCGCTCGGGCGTTTTTGGAGAAGACCTGGCAAGACCACGCCGAACACAGCGCCGCCCACCGCTACCCAGCGCGAGAAACCCTGGCGTTCTGGCGCACCAACCAGGCCTACGCCACCAAGATGTGCATCGAAGCGGTAGACCGGCTGTTCGCCGCCGCAGGTGGCAATGCCTGGTTCGAACAGAACGAAATGCAGCGCCTGTTCCGCGATTCCCATATGACCGGCGCCCATGCCTACACCGACTATGACGTGTGCGCGCAGATCCTCGGCCGTGAGCTGATGGGCCTGGAACCCGACCCGAGCATGGTGTAGCCGCGTTTTCCCTACAACAATCAGGGCGGCCCATCGAGGCCACCCGGGAGTCTTGCATGTCAGACGTATTCGACCCACGAGCCTTTCGTCGCGCCTTGGGCAATTTTGCCACTGGCGTGACCGTGGTCACCGCCGCCACCGCCTCCGGGCGCAAGGTCGGCGTGACCGCCAACAGTTTCAACTCGGTGTCCCTCGACCCGCCGCTGGTGCTGTGGAGCATCGACAAACGCTCCAACAGCCATGCGGTGTTCGAGGAGGCCAGCCACTTTGCGGTGAATGTGTTGGCGGCGGACCAGGTGCATCTATCCAACAATTTCGCGCGCCCCCGTGAAGACCGCTTCGCCCTGATCGAATACGAGCCGGGGGAGGGTGGCTCGCCGGTGTTCGCCGATTGCTCGGCGCGTTTTCACTGTGAGAAATACCAGCAGGTGGACGGCGGCGACCATTGGATCATGATCGGCAAGGTGGTGGCCTTTGATGATTTTGGCCGTGCGCCGCTGCTCTATCATCAGGGCGCCTATGCTGAGGTCCGGGCGCTGCCTCCGTGCGCGCCCGAGGCGGTTTAGAACGGCACGGCGACCACCAGTTGGCTGTAGACATTGGTGCCGTTGCCGCCGACCTGATTGCCGCCGTTTTCGGCTGATTTATTCGGTTTGTACAGGCCGAGCAGCGGCGTGATGATCAGGTGCTCGTTGACGGCCCATTCGGCATACAGGTCCAGTTCGCGGCCATCGAGGTTCAATTGGCCGCGGGTACTGACGGTGTTGTAGTCGAAGAACAGCGCCCCAAGCGTGACGTTCTCCAGTGGCTTGACCTTGAGCGCCACGTGCTGCACGGCGGTGTTGCTGTTGAAGGGGCCGGAATAGTTGCCCGCTACTTCGCCCTGCACCCAGGTGCCGTAGCCACGGTTGAAGCCTGAGAACATGGCGTCCCAGTTCTTCGAATAACGGGCGTAGCGGTAGGTCAGATCCGGCGACCACGGCAGGTTGGCGAAGGTGTAGCCGGCTTCGACGTAACCGGCATTTTCCTGGCCGTCGCGACGGCTTTGGCGCGCCAGTTCGAAGGCGAAGTGCGCGTTGTCGATACCGGCATTGCCGGCGCCGCGCAGGCTGTAGAGGTTCATGCCTTTGCGCTGGCGCTGCAGGTCGGTGGCGAAGCGCTCATCCACGTCGATGCCGTGAATGTAGGTCAGCCCCAGGGTGCCCGGCGCGGCACTGTATTCCAGGGTGCCGGCGGCCATTTCGGTGAGGGCCTGGGCGCGGTTGTCGGACTTGATCCACATCAGGCTGCCGTGCACACCGTCCTTGCCGCCCAGGCGAATCACCGCCGTCTTATCGAAGGCATGGCGCGCGGCGATGTAGTAGGCACCGCCGCGATTGAACTCGCCGTCGCCCACGCCATTGCCCAGGTTGGGGCCATCGTCGTTAAGGATAAAACCGTCGCCGAGCATGATGATCTGGCGACCGAACGACAGGTCCAGGCCATCCTTGCCCAGCGCTGGCAACAACTCGCCAGACCGCCAGCCGGCGAAGGCCTCGTCAAACTTGGTGGTGCGCTCGGTGCCGTTGGTGAGCCCTGCCGCATCGCCATCGCCCCAGGTACCGGAACTCACCAGGTTGGCCGTGCCATACACGCCGCCCAGGTTGCCCAGGCTCTGTTCGACGCTCAGGCCGTACTTGATGAACGCCTCGCGCCAGGTGGAGCCGCCGCTGCGCCCATCGTAGTTCTTCGGGCTATTGAACATACCGTACACGGCGAGGAAGTTGCCGGTGACCTGAGTGTCGGCGTCTGCATACAACTCGATGGCCTGCGCCTGGCCCACCAGCAGTGCCACGCCCAGGCCGACCGTCTGGCGCAGGCGGCGGTTTTTCAGTGTGTGCTCCATTGTTATTGACCCCATCTTGGTTAAGAGTGAGGGCGCATTAGGGCGAGCGGTATGAGGCCAAGTCTTTTCCCTGCGTGCCAGGCAATTGACTCTGGCCGCCAGGCCACACGCCCTGGCAGGCAGCAACAAAACCGGCGGCAGACAGGGGCAAGACGATCAACGGGAGTGGGGCGCAGAGTGCCGACACATTAAAAAAAACCGCTTCGAGGACCCCTCCATGTCGATCAACGACCGACTCACCGCACACCTCAACCGGGGCACGGTAGGTTTTCCCACTGCGTTGGCCAGCACCATCGGCCTGATCATGGCCAGCCCGGTGATCCTCACCGCCACCATGGGCTTTGGCATCGGTGGCAGTGCGTTTGCCCTGGCGATGCTGATTGCCGTGGTGATGATGCTGGCCCAGGCCACCACCTTCGCCGAGGCCGCCTCGATACTGCCCACCACCGGTTCGGTGTACGACTACATCAACTGCGGCATGGGTAGGTTCTTTGCGATCACCGGGACCTTGTCGGCCTACCTGATCGTGCATGTGTTCGCCGGCACAGCCGAAACTATCCTCGCCGGGGTCATGGCCCTGGTGAACTTCGAACACCTCAACACCCTGGCAGAGTCGGCCGGCGGCTCGTGGTTGCTGGGCGTCGGTTTCGTGCTGGTGTTCGGTGTGCTGAATGCCTTTGGCGTCAGCGCATTTGGCCGCGCGGAGATCATCCTGACCTTCGGCATGTGGACCACCCTGATGGTGTTCGGCGTACTGGGCCTGATCGCCGCGCCGGCGGTGCAGTTGGATGGCTGGTTCGGTGAGTCGCTGGTGGGCACCGACCTGGTCACCGTGCTGTCGCTGGTGGGCATGGCGATGTTCATGTTCGTGGGCTGCGAGTTCGTCACGCCGCTGGCGCCGGACCTGCGCCAATCGGCCAAGGTGATGCCACGGGCGATGATGCTCGGGCTGATGGGCGTGGCCACGTGCATGTTCATCTATGGCGCGGCGATGAAGCGCCAGGTGGAAAACGTGGTGCTCGATGCGGCTTCCGGTGTGCACCTGTTGGACACACCCATGGCCATCCCCCGGTTTGCCGAACAGGTAATGGGGCAGATCGGCCCGTTGTGGCTGGGCATCGGTTTTCTGTTCGCTGGCGCTGCGACCATCAATACCCTGATGGCCGGCGTGCCGCGCATTCTCTACGGCATGGCAGTGGATGGCGCCTTGCCCAAGGTGTTCACCTACCTGCACCCGCGTTTCAAGACGCCGCTGTTGTGCATCCTGGTGGCGATGTTGATCCCGTGTCTGCACGCGCTGTACCTGGGCGGCAACACCGACAACATCATGCACCTGGTGCTGGCGGCGGTGTGTGCCTGGAGTTTCGCTTACCTGTTGGTGACGCTGTCGGTGGTGATCCTGCGCATTCGGCGTCCGGACTTGCCCCGCGCCTATCGCTCGCCGTGGTTCCCGCTGCCGCAGATCGTCTCCAGCATCGGCATCCTGCTGGGGATGTGGTTTATCACCCCGCCCGGCATGAACCCGGCGGACATCTACGTGCCGTTTGGCGTGATGCTCGGCGTGACGGCCACCTACGCGCTGTTCTGGACCCTGGTGGTGCAGAAGGTCAACCCCTTCAAGCCCGCCTGCGTAGAGGAGGTGTTGGCCAGGGAATTCAATCACGAACCGGGGCACGCCCATGCCAGTTATAGCGACCTTGCGGCAAAAACTGTTTGAGCTGTTTCGTGCCGACCGCGCCCCCGTCGGGTATCGACCGGGGGTGACCCTGGCTCATCTGCGACGTGATCTGGGCCTGGCCACCCTTGAAGTGGACGGTGTGGCCTTCGAGATTGTCGAGCGCACCGAGTCGCAGTTGTTGATGCACCTGGTGCTGACCGAATGTGTCCTGCGCGTTCCTGCTGCAGCGGGTGGCGCTGGCAGCTTTGAGGTGCATCATGGCGGCGCGATCCGGCGCAGCGGCATTCATGTGCGGCGCCGCGCTGGCAACCAGGCACTGGGCCGTGAGTTGCAGGCGCGTTTACAGGCTGACAGCGCGTTGTTCCAGGCGTTGATGCCGCTGGATTTCAAGCGCCTGCGCATCGAGCTGCACGACCAGCAATGGTGCGTGCGCCTGGAGCATATGGGTGGCAGCGAGGTGGTCAACCGCATGCCGGCGTTCCGGCGCTACATTGCGTTGAGCGCCGAGCAACGGGGGTATCTGCTGGCTGCATTGGTGGGTCTACAACGAGTATTGTCGGACCTGTAATTGGCACCATTAGTGCTTCTGCAAAGGGCAAACAGGTTGTTGTTGCGCGCATATAGATAACATGTTAACTATTGCACCAGAACAACAAGAATAACGCCACTGCGGAGACACCCCATGAGCATCCCACAGCATGCAGCCGACGGGCTCGACAGCTGGAACCGCGAACTGCGCGCCGCGTGCGGCCACTTCGATACCGAACTGGCCTTCAACCGTTCGCTGTTTATCGGCGAGATCCACAACCTGTCGCGTGGCCTGGCCATCCTGCGCACCAATGCCGGGCTGATCAAGCGCCCGACGCACCACGCCGACCATGACAACGACCAGGAATGTTTCCTGGTCAGCCAGCGCAGCGGCTATTCGCAAATCACCCAGAACGACCAGACCGTGCAATTGGCCCCCGGCGAAATGCTGTTGATGGACTCGGTGGGCGCCATCGAAATTACCCCCTTCGGCCTGATCGAACACGCCTCGCTGTCCTTGCCGCGCACTGCGGTGTGCAAGCACCTGGGCGGCCAGGCACGGGCTTTCGGCAAGGTCTCCTCGACCAAAGCCTGTGGGCGCATGCTGCATGTGCTGATGGACCAACTGTGCAAGGACGATACCGACGAAGACGCCACGCAAGTGGAAGCGCTGCAAGCGGCGTTCGTCTCGCTGTTGGGTTCGGCGTTGGAGCAGGGCGACGAGTGCCGCGAAGGCGTGGCCGCGTTGCAGGGCAATAACCTGCGCAGTTATGTGCAGAAGGTCATCGACGAGTCGCTGAGCCAGCCAGGCCTGAGCCCGATCGGCCTGGCCAACCGCCTGAATATCTCGGTGCGGCACCTGTACCGTTTGTTTGAAGAACAGGACGACAGCGTCTGCCGCTACATCCAGCGCGCGCGGCTCAAGCGCAGTGCGGATGACTTGACCAACCCGTTTCTGCGCAGTGAGTCGATTACCTCGATTGCCTACAAATGGGGCTTTACCGACTCGGCGCATTTCAGCCGCTCTTTCAAGAAGCAGTTCGAGGTGTCGCCCAAGGATTTTCGTTCCAGCCGGTTGCAGGCGGTGGGGGTGTAAACAGGTTCTTCAATGTGCATGAGATCTAATGTTGGAGCTGGCTTGCCTGCGATGACGGCCTGGCAGCCGACACTTTTCTACCTGACACTCCACAATCCAACTGTGGGAGCGGGCTTGCTCGCGAAGGCGGCCTGACAGTCAACACAGTTGGATTGG
>NZ_LYSO01000137.1:0-14865 GCF_001728935.1 Pseudomonas sp. AP42 | reverse complement strand
AAGCGTAGACGCGGAGCAGGGTCCACCTTTCACATTAGTAACATTCGCGGCAGCTTTCTGAAAGCTTTCACTTGTTACTCTTTAACTCAGAAATAATTGAGCTCTGGAGATAATTATGAAAGCAATGACAGCAATGAAAGGATTTTTTGCCGCTACTATTTTGACCTTATCTGCTTTGGCCATGGCTGAGGGAGGCGGTGACCGCGTTTATGGTCGAATGATGCAAGAGAACCAACAGGCAATGGAACAATACGCCTCAAGAAATGGTAAGACACCTCCTGAAATTGTTCATTATGAATATGGTATGAACCTCGATATCCAGAAGGTCGTCAGTGTCACACAAGCCAATAAAACCTGTGGTATTGCTCCTTCGCGCATGACCTACGAAGACTCTACCGGCAAGCTTAACACCGTGGAATATAAGGTTATGGCCGACAACTGCCCACATGGAAGCTAGACCATGCAAATTATTTAAGCGCAACATAATTTTCCGTTTGTCCGAACAAGCTTACTGCCCGCTGACGTAGAAGTAATTTTCAGGACAGGCTGAAGTTATCCATTTTATGAAATCATCTCTGTCAGTTGAAAGGTTTCTAACGCGCAGTGAAGTATTGCTCAACCACCAGATACATCCCGCCTCCTTGTTTCTCCTTTGGTTTGGGAGGCGGTTTAGGCGCCCTAGTGGCGCCTTTTTTACGTTCAAAATGAGCTATGTCCTCTGCACTGCCATGACCCTGACCATGCAGGAACAAGATTAGAAGATCAGTTTCCGGGGTATTCAGCAATGACGTGGTCTGTGCCTGCTTTGGACAAGCCGATTACCTTATAAGCGTCATGTTTCCCGTCCACTTCCATTCCTGGGGAGCCGGCCGGCATGCCAGGAACGGCGATCCCGAGAAGGTCGTCACGTTTGCTCATCGCAATGATTTGCTCGGCGGGCACGTGACCTTCAACAAACTTTCCATTGATCATTGCTGTGTGGCAGGACGAGAGTCGTGGAGCAACACCGAGATCCTGCTTGACCGCGCTCATGTTGGTTTCTACATGATCAACGACGGTGAAGCCGTTAGCTTCAAGGTGCTGGATCCACTTCTTGCAGCATCCACAGTTAGCGTCACGATGGACGTCGATCGTCAGCGACTCTGCTGCATGACCAGCTGAACTGATAAACAGAGCCGCAAATGCAGCGAGGCGAAGTGCCCGACCGGGACGAAGAAAGTTATTTCGCATGGGTATGTTCCTTCCCATCAGCGTGGGTATGAGTTTTTGGCTGAGTGGCCGGAGTTTCAGGGGCGTCATGTGAAGCCTCCACAACCTGAGGATGGGCGTGTTCGGTACTTTCATCCTGAGAAGGCGCTGCGGCCGCCTCATGGGCATGAGCGCTGTTTCTCTCGCCATGATGGTCGCCTGCTTCGGCTATCTCTTCGGCTGCACTCGCGTCATGATGCCCCGCGACAACGCCTTTTTGGCCCTCATGCTGGCCTTCATGGTTATGCATTTTGCTCTCACCGCCACCGTGTTGATGACCACCGCTGCTGGTTGCTAGAGCTTTGTATTGCTCTGCATCCAATGAAGGCAGTTGCTGGAGAAAAGCGACCATTCCCCATATGTAGGGATCGGCCATGCTTTTACCCCAAGCGGGCATGCCTGTGGATTTGATTCCATGCTTGATGATCCAGAAAGCTGCGGCAGGGTTTCCATCAACGCCCAGTTTTGAAAGATTCGGAGGTGCAGGGTAAAGGCTATTACTTAACTCGGTTCCTGCAATACCCGGAGCCAGATGGCAACCGATGCACATAGAGTTGTAGTTGCCAGCACCTGCGCGGATGAGAGCTTCTTCGCTCAGGTCGGGGACTTTAATGTCGCGTGAGCGCACTTCGATCGAGCGATCCCGAGCGGTGGAAAGTAGCGCGTAAACGGGATCGGAATGTGGTTCATCCGCCCCAACATTGATCACACCAAAATAAACCACGCCGGCACCTGTTATTGCGGCAACCACCCCGGCAGCAGTCAATGTTTTCAATGTTCTTTTCATGTCAGGCCCTCAAAACCACATCCGAATACCGGCGACAAACCGGGCCTCGTTGGCATCCTCTCCTTCATCGCTGGCCAGATCTGCCGTATTGCCGTAGGAGCGGCTCCAGCTAACACCAATGTAAGGGGCAAATTGGCGAACAATCTCATAACGCAATCGGAGCCCTACTTCGGTGTTTGCCAATCCAGACCCAATGCCGCGCTGGGGATCATTTTTTCCGTAAAAATTGGCTTCGGCCGTCGGCTGCAAGATCAGGCGATTGGTCAGCAGAATGTCGTAGTCGCCTTCCAATCGAGCAGCGGTTTGACCGTTCTCACCGATGTAGGCGGTCGCTTCGGCTTCAAAGTTATAGAGGGCCATGCCCTGAATACCGAGCGCTCCCCAAGTTTGTGGTGACCCGGGTTTGAAGTCTTGTCGTACGCCGGTGACGACATCCCACCATGGACCGATGGAGTGCCCCCAAAGTGCTGAGAGTTCAGCGTTTTCCGTTACGCCATTGGTACGTTCGCCTTCCGAGCGCAACCACAGTCGGTCAACGTCACCGCCGATCCATCCTTTTGCATCCCAGGCCAATGCACTACCGTTGTCAGCATCCTGGTACTCAAATTTATCCAGCAGCATGAAGGAATTTAGTTTTTTGTCGTGGACACCATGACCAGCGACATCTGGAAAGGCGGCTGCACGGTCAGCGTCGGTAAGTACGGGGACTGGGGTTCGACTGGTGGTAGTCGCCCCTCCATCCATACTTTCCATTCCGTCCATTTGCCCGTCATCCATACTCATCTTGCTGTGATCCATAGCCCCCATCTTGCTATGGTCCATAGCTCCGATTGAGCCGTGGTCCATCTTGGAGTGATCCATCTCTTCAGCGGCGTGAACCACGACAAAGAAAGCAGGACTGGTAGAGACTGCCAGTGCTATCAACGTTGGGCGTAAAAACTTACTGGTCATGATCTCAATCTGCCTTTTTGGTTTTTTGGTCATGATCCATCGACTCATGGCTCATCTTGCTGTGATCCATTGACCCGTGATCGGGCTTTGACTCGTTTGTCGCAGTTGGAGGCTTGCTCGTTGCTTCCGCAGGAGTAGCAGGTGAATGAACACTACTATCTTCGACTGCCAGCGCCACGGACGAGAGTCCACCCATCAAGCCGACGGCAAAGAGGCAACCGACCAGCGATTTACGATTTAGGTATGTGCTCACAGATCGTCTCCTTTACTCATCAACCCGTACTTCACGGAACATGCCCATTTCCATATGGAAAAGCAGGTGGCAGTGATAGGCCCAGCGACCTAAGGCATCGGCGGTGACTCGATAGCTGCGCTTGGTACCTGGTGGCATGTCGATTGTGTGCTTGCGCACCATGAACTTGCCGTTCTCATCTTCAAGGTCGCTCCACATGCCGTGAAGGTGGATGGGGTGGGTCATCATGGTGTCGTTCACCAGGGTGATACGCAGACGCTCCCCATACTTCAGACGAAGCGGCTCGGCGTCAGAGAATTTGATGCCGTTGAAGGACCACGAAAACTTCTCCATGTGACCGGTCAGATGAAGCTCAATGGTGCGATTGGGCTCGCGACCGTCAGGGTCTTGGAAGGTGCTTTTCAGGTCTGAGTAGGTGAGCACTCGACGACCATTGTTTCGTAACCCGATGCCTGGATCGTTTAGCTTGGGCGTTGGGTTCATGGCTTGCATGTCAACCAACGGGTTGTTGGTTTCGGACGCTGGGTGAGTTTGCATTTCGCCACCCATACCGCCCATCCCTGCCATCTTGCTGTGGTCCATGCCAGCCATGTTGGACATGTCGCCTTTGTCCATTCCCGCCATCTTGCTGTGGTCCATGCCGGCCATGTTGGACATGTCGCCTTTGTCCATTCCCGCCATCTTGCTGTGGTCCATACCGGCCATGTTAGTCATGTCACCGCTGTCCATGCCGGTCATCCCGGTCATGTCACTTTGGTCCATTCCCGCCATTTTGCTGTGGTCCATGCCCGCCATGCCTGACATGTCACCTTGTTTCATATCGCCGCCGCCCATACCAGCCATGCTGCCATGGTCCATGCCCGCCATACCGCCCATACCCATGTCATCCATGGTCAAAAGCGGCCGAGGATCGATCGCAGGTACCTGTGCCTTTAATCCTTCGCGAACTGCCAAGGTTCCACGTGCATAACCGGTTCTATCCATGGACTGGGCGAAGATTGTGTAAGCTTCTTCGCTGGCAGGTTCTACGATCACGTCATACGTTTCTGCCACGGCGATGCGGAATTCATCGACGCTGACTGGTTCGACATGTTGGCCGTCAGCCGCCACAACGGTCATTTTCAAACCAGGGATGCGGACGTCGAAATAGCTCATAGCTGAGCCGTTGATAAAGCGCAGGCGCAGCTTCTCGCCCGGCTTGAAAATACCGGTCCAGTTACCGTTAGGCGCCTGGCCATTCATGAGATAGGTGTAAGTATCCCCACTGACGTCTGCGAGATCAGTGGGGTTCATTTTCATTTCAGCCCACATCTTCCGGTCGGCCACGGCAGCAGACCAACCTTGCTTGCTGACGTCGTCGATAAAGTCGCCCACGGTACGTTTGTGGTGATTGTAGTAGTCCGATTGCTTCTTGAGCTTGGCCATGACGCGACTAGGATCTTCATCGGTCCAGTCAGTCAACATCACCACATAATCGCGGTTGTATTGAAAAGGTTCAGGCTCTTTCGAGTCGATGACGATTGGACCGTAAACGCCTGCCTGCTCCTGCAAACCAGAGTGGCTGTGGTACCAGTACGTACCGTTCTGATGCACCTTGAATTTGTACTCGTACATGCCATCGGGCGCGATGCCATGGAAACTCAAACCCGGTACACCGTCCATATTGGCGGGCAGAATGATCCCGTGCCAATGAATGGAGGTGTCTTGGTCTAGGCGATTTTTCACACGCAGTGTGACCGTCTCGCCTTCGCGCCAGCGCAGCAAAGGTCCGGGCAACGAACCATTGATGGTCATGGCTGTGCGCGGCGAGCCAGTTATGTTTACAGGGGTTTCACCAATAAACAGATCAAATTCGTTACCGGTGAGAACGCTCGGCAGACCAGGACTGGTCACTGCCCATACAGGAGTGCGCCACAGACCCAGGCCGCCGAGAATGCCACCAGCGGCCAGGCCTTTAACGAATGTCCGCCTAGAGGTTTTGGAATGCATGCCGTTTATGTCCGATCAGTCAAAAGGGAAGCCGTGCGAAACAACCAATGAGTTGCTCAAACAGGTGAAGGCACTCTCTCGGGGGGTGTAATGAGCCCGAATGAGCTCGCTCGCCGTCACTAAAAACGAGTTCTTACGGCAAGCGAGCTCAGAAATTGCCACATTTGAACCACCACAGTGATTACATTTCTGTCAGCTTGGGAGCGCAGCAAGCTATTCAGCAATTCTTGTGGTCCGTCGATTTGGCTTGGCTTTCTGCGATGGGAGGTTGGGTGCTTTGCTTTTGGGCTACTTGATACGATTCCATTGAATTATTCCTAGCCGCTTCCATACGTGCGAACGCCCGGTCACCACCGCCTTCAGCCATTGCCAAAGAAGAGACGGTCAGGGCTGCGATGACGAACAAAGTTTTGATGGGGTTCATTTGAATTTCCTCGGATGAGTATTGGTAACCCCCGAATCCACATCAAGTGATGATTCTTAGGGGTGAGCTTAAGGCTCAATAGGACTATAAGACTCATCCCCTGTCAGGAACCTTAGGTGAATATTACAGTTGTGTCAGGTTGCGATATTTCTCTTGAGGAACACGCTATTTAATCCGTAAGGTCTCGATCTTCCAGCGTCACACCGCTATTTACTGAGTATCAGTTTGAGGTGCGTGACTTTGTAAGTTTCCGTTAACTTTCAAGGGGAAGATGTTTTTTTAGTTTCTTTACTGGAACTGCATATCTGAACCTGGATGCACCGCGTCAACACTTAAGTGTTCGATGTTCATGGGAAATAGTAGCGCTACTGAGGGTGATTTAGCGTGAGTATTAATTTTGAGAAAGCGCTTGGCTTCGCAGAAAGAGCGTTAATTTATCGTAGTCAAAGAGCTGAGATCCTGAGTAACAATATCGCAAACGCTGATACGCCGAACTTCAAGGCCCGAGACTTAGATTTTTCTACTGTGCTTGCAAGCCAGACAACAGAAACTCCTGCTACTCCGTTTTATTTGAAAACAACAAATGTAAAACACGTTACCGAAAAAGAATCAGCAGGTGATATTTACGGAGGTGCGTTGCTTTACAGCACACCAGCTCAACCTGCCATTGATCAAAATACTGTCGATCAGCAGGTCGAGGTCGCAAAATACACAGAAAATGGAATACGTTTCGACGCCGCTTTTACTCGGTTGAATGGAGCATTCAAAGGTTTGCTCAAAGCTCTGCGAGGTGATTAGTAGCGCAAGGGCTTGCGAGCGGTAATTGTGGCCGACGCGGCTGCTTCGGTACTCCCTGAGGGTTCACCAAGGGGAGCCCCCTGCATACGGGGCTCTGACTAGGGGCAGGTGTCAGCATTCAAGCGCTGATCTGAGAAGGAAAACCTAACGCCTCGACAGCTTTACGAATCTGCTCTGGGCTTTCGCTGCTTTCAACACTCACCTTACCGGCTGACCGATCCACGGAAACCGTAGCTTCGTTGTCCAGTGACTGAATCGCTTTGGTAATTTTGCTGACGCAACTGCCGCAACCAATGCCTGATACATCTAAGACGAACATGGTTATTCCTCTCGTGCTGAGCGGTCTCTTTTCACCGCACCGACAGCATCAACGTTGACACGATGGCAAGGTCAATAGTTATCTGTTTCGGGTTGTGAGCGTCATTCATGGGTAATTGCACAGTCTGGACCACCCTTTTGCATTTGACCTAACCAGCCATTTGCATCGGATTCGACCAGTACGCTTCTTGGCCATGACCGGCAGAGAACGGCCAAAACCGGACGCTCATCACGAACGTCTGAAGCTTGAAAGCCTGACTGACAGGCCAACACGCACAGCACCTATTAACCCTGCCTTCGCAACCCCTTCTCCAGTTGGTCTCGCCAAAACCCTAGCTCTATAGGGCGGCTTTCCAAACGCCAAGATTAGGAGTAATGTAATACTGACTACATATTAAATAGCTATCTCTACATGAAAAATTGGCTGACTCTGATTCTTGGCTTACCCACCGCTAATGCCACCGAACGCATGCGGGCTTGGCGCGCTTTGAAAGCTTCAGGTGCGGCAGTTTTGCGCGATGGTGCTTACCTGCTGCCTGATACCGGTGTCTGTCGTGAAGCGTTAGCGTCTGTCGAACGCGACATCCTGGCCATCAACGGCACCGCTTACGTCTTGCCCGTCGTCGATTCTCACGGTGAGCGCTTTGTCGAGCTGTTCGACCGTAGCGAGGACTACACCAAGCTACGCACTGAGATCGAAGCATGCCGTGCACAGCTCAATGCTGAGAACGCACTGGCCACCACCAAGCAGATTCGCAAGCTGCGCAAAGCCTACGAACAACTGGTCAACATCGATTACTTTCCAGGTAAGCCGAAGCAGCAAATTAATTTGGCTTTGCAGGAGCTAGAGACAGCGGTTAGCAGGGCCCTGTCTCCGGATGAGCCACACAGCAGCAACCAAACAATAACGACACTCTATGTTGATGATTATCAGGGACGCGTCTGGGCAACACGCAAGCGTCCCTGGGTCGACCGACTGGCGTGTGCCTGGCTCATTCGTCGCTTCATTGACGCGCAAGCTCAGATCCTCTGGCTGAACACGCCACAGGACTGTCCAGTCGGTGCCCTGGGTTTTGATTTCGATGACGCAACCTTCAGCCATGTTGGTAACCGCGTCACCTTCGAAACCCTACAAGCCAGTTTTGAGCTTCAAGAGCCCGGCCTAAACCGTATCGCCGCATTGGTGCACTACCTCGATATCGGAGGTATCCAGCCGGTGGAGGCTGCCGGTATCGAACGGGTGCTGGCAGGGCTACGTGAAACCATTACCCATGACGACCATCTGCTGGCAGCTGCAAGTGCCATCTTCGATGGCCTGCTCGCCGGGTTCGTGAAAGAGGAGCAACCCAATGAGTAAGGTTTTGGCACCAGAGGTTGAAGAGGATATGTCGAGGCCTGAACCGATTAGTCTGCGTGAGGCGTTCTGGTTCTGGCTGAAGCTCGGCTTCATCAGTTTCGGCGGGCCAGCCGGACAGATCTCGATCATGCACCAGGAGCTGGTGGAACGGCGACGCTGGATTTCCGAGCGCAGATTCCTGCATGCCCTCAATTACTGCATGTTGTTGCCTGGGCCTGAAGCTCAGCAGTTAGCAACCTACATTGGCTGGCTAATGCATCGAACCTGGGGCGGAGTTATTGCGGGTGCTTTGTTTGTACTGCCCTCACTTTTCATCCTGATCGCTCTTTCGTGGATGTATATCGCCTTTGGCGATGTCCCCGCGGTGGCCGGACTTTTCTATGGGATCAAACCCGCCGTAACGGCCATCGTGGTGCAGGCGGCACATAGAATCGGCTCTCGGGCATTGAAGAACAATTGGCTGTGGGCAATAGCGGCGGCTTCATTTACCGCGATCTTTGCATTCAATGTTCCGTTCCCGCTGATCGTCTTGGGGGCCGCGTTAATCGGCTATGTCGGAGGTCGCCTGGCTCCCGAGAAGTTCAGAGCTGGGGGGCATAGCGCCGCCAAAAAGTCCTTCGGCCCAGCCTTGATCGATGACGACACTCCGTCCCCGGAACATGCCCGGTTCAGCTGGTTGAAATTGGCATCGCTCGCACTGATCGGCGCCGTGCTATGGGCTTTGCCGATGGGGATTTTGACCGCCCTCTTTGGTTGGGAAGGAACCTTGACCCAGATGAGCTGGTTCTTTACCAAGGCGGCATTACTGACCTTTGGCGGAGCCTACGCAGTGCTCCCATACGTCTACCAAGGCGCGGTCGGTCACTATGGCTGGCTAACCCCGACGCAGATGATCGACGGGCTGGCTCTGGGGGAAACCACGCCAGGGCCGCTGATCATGGTGGTGGCTTTCGTCGGCTTTGTCGGGGCCTATGTCTTGCAAGTATTCGGTGCCGATCAAGTATTTCTGGCGGGAGCTGTGGCCGCCGCCCTAGTGACCTGGTTCACCTTTCTACCATCGTTCCTGTTCATCCTCGCGGGTGGCCCGCTGGTGGAGTCGACCCACAACGAACTCAAGTTCACGGCACCCCTTACCGCCATTACGGCGGCGGTGGTGGGAGTTATCCTCAATCTGGCGTGTTTCTTCGGCTATCACGTACTTTGGCCGAAAGGCTTCAGCGGTAACCTGGACTGGCCCTCCGCGTTGATCGCGATTGCTGCGGCGATTGCCTTGTTCCGCTTCAAGCGAGGCGTCATTCAGGTACTGATGGCCTGCGCGCTCGTCGGGTTGGCTGTGCATTTGCTGCGCTAGAAAGCATGAATTGATTAGCAATCTTTGGCGGGCATTGGGCTCGCCTGACCACCCAGCCTATTGAGCTAGGCAGGAGGTGTTCCATGAGGTGGATTACCCGTGAACGACCCAAGATCGATCGGGTTGCTTGTCCTTGGCTGATCACTCGCTTTATCGATCCACAGGCCGAGTTCTTGTACGTACCCAGCGGTGATGTGCTGCGGATTGCAGCTGAGAAAGATGCGACACCCTACGACATTCCGGGCGTAGAGCTTACCCATGAGGGTGAGTTGTGCAGCTTCGACGCGTTTGTGAAGAAGTACCAGCTCAATGAGCCCGCCTTGCAGCAGCTCGCGAAGATCGTGCGGGGAGCAGATACCTCTCGTCTGGATCTGACGCCACAATCGGCTGGGCTGTACGCCATCTCACTGGGGCTGTCGCAGCGATATTCCGATGATCATGAAATGCTTTCGCATGGACTGATCCTGTACGACGCGCTTTATGCCTGGTGCAAGGAATGCCAAGGTGAATCGCACAACTGGCCTCCTCAAATGTAAAGAGACCAGCTCGCACTGAAGCCCAGCCTAGCGCTGGGCTTTTGCCGTTTAGTGGCAGTGGTAGTCGTTCGTTTTATGGTTGCGATGGCAACCTTTTGAATCAGTACCACCACTATGCGCGAAGGCAGCAGCGGACGAAATCGAAAGTAAAGCGGCGATCAAAAGGGCAGACAGTTTCATCAGGGCTTGCTCCATGCTCATGTTTTTATACTCGTGAGACCTCTCACGCCTTGCAGAGTATGGCCAATTGCCTTCATCGAGCAAGCAACTTCCTCGCTGTTTCCCTGACATTCGATGAAAGGCTGAGTGCCTATTTCTTGAGCTGTCCCCGCCTCTAGTTTAGGATGTTGTGATATCCCCCTAGGGAGGATATAAGAACATCTATAAACGAGAAACTCGTTGCTCTCTTTCTTCGAGAAATGCTCGACAATCTAGTGGTCACACGCCTCTCCATGTGAGATTTCTCATGCTGAAAATCCTAGCCAACCGCACCTACCGTCATCTCTTTCTCGCCCAAGTAATCGCGCTCGTAGGGACTGGACTCGCCACCGTCGCGCTGGGGCTACTGGCATTCGATCTTGCGGGCGCCCAAGCGGGCGCCGTCCTCGGTACAGCCTTGGCGATTAAAATGACGGCCTACATCGGCGTGGCGCCGATTGCCGCCGCTTTTGCAGAACGCCTACCCCGTCGAGCGATGCTGGTCTCGCTGGATTTGATACGTGCCGTGGTTGCACTGGCGTTGCCGTTCGTGACCGAAGTCTGGCAAATCTATGTGCTGATTTTCGTCCTTCAGTCCGCCTCGGCAGCGTTCACTCCGACGTTCCAGGCGACCATTCCAGACATACTGCCGGATGAGGACGATTACACCCGCGCCTTGTCGCTATCACGTCTCGCCTACGATCTTGAAAGTGTCGCCAGCCCAATGCTCGCCGCCGCGTTGCTGACCGTGATCAGCTTCCATAACCTGTTCGCCGGCACCGTCATCGGGTTCCTTGCCTCAGCGGCCTTGGTCGCCACAGTACTCCTGCCAAAGGCGAAACCGACGCCACGACGCAGCATCTACGAACGAACCACTCGTGGCCTGCGCATATTCCTGGCCACTCCTCGCTTGCGGGGGCTGCTGGCTCTCAATCTGACGGTAGCGGCTGCTAGTGCAATGGTCATCGTCAACACCGTAGTGCTGGTGCAGTCGCGCTTCGCTCTGCCTCAGAGTTCTACGGCATTAGCGCTGGCTGCGTTTGGTGGCGGCTCGATGGTCGCTGCCCTGGTCTTGCCTCGATTGTTGAAAAACATCAAAGACCGAACGGCCATGCTGTTTGGCGGAGGCATATTGGTCGCAGGCTTAGCGGTTGGCATCAACCTGACCACCTACAACTTTCTGCTGCCGCTGTGGATGGTGCTTGGGGTGGGCTACTCCTTGGCCCAGACTCCGAGCGGTCGACTGTTGCGTCGCTCTGCACATGCCGAAGATCGCCCGGCGTTGTTTGCCGCCCAATTTGCGCTATCCCATGCCTGCTGGTTGATTACCTACCCATTGGCGGGATGGCTGGGTGCCAACATCAGCCTCACGGCCTCGTTTGTTGGGCTCGTTGTCGTGGCAGGTAGCGCATTGGCGGTCAGCATCGTGATCTGGCGTCCGGCCCATGATCAAGAGAGTATCAGGCACAGCCATGAGAATCTGTCGGATGACCATACTCACCTGGACGGACACAGCGGCACCGATCATGAACATCCATATGTCATTGATGATCAACATCGTCGCTGGCCGAATAGGTAACCGCGTCAACACCTGCTTTAAGGCTGCTCCAGGCAAACTGCATGATTGGCCGCCAAAATCTGAAGAGACCAGCTCGCCCTGAAAGTCAGCCTGGAGCAGGCCGGTTCCTCGAAGCACTGCCGTGGGAGTACTGCGTGCTGCAAAGCAACGGCAGATATGCACTCCATCGCTCAATCCAGAATTCACGGATCGACTTGAACATGCCGGCTGATCGGTATGTTATTATGTAACTATAAAAATCAATGAGTGATGCCGCCTTGCCTCGCCTCTCTTCCCTTTTGCCCGCCGTGACCCTGACTTGGTTGGTGGCCGCCTCGGCCTTCGCCGAACCCCGTGTTCTAACCAGCATCAAACCGCTGCAACTCATTGCTGCGGCCGTGCAGGACGGTGTCGGGACACCTGATGTGTTACTACCAGCCGGTGCTTCACCTCACCATTACACGTTACGTCCTTCGGACTTGCGTCAGGTAAAAGAAGCAGACCTGGTTTACTGGATCGGGCCAGACTTGGAGGGCTTTCTGCCTACCGTACTTGAGGGCCGAAAGGGCAAGAGCGTGGCTGTGCAGGACATGCAGGGGCTGCACCTAAGGCATTTTGGCGAGGAGCATCGACATGACGACGAGCCTGTCGGAGATCAATCTGAGGGGCATGATGCAAAAGAGCAGGCAACAGAATTGCAGGTCGATAATCATGACCAACTTCATCGACCCGGTGCACTGGATGCCCACCTCTGGCTGAGACCTGAGAATGCACGGTTGATCGCCAAACACATGGCTTCGGATCTGGCTCTTGTCGATCCAGGCAATGCCGCTCGCTACCAAGCAAATCTGGATGCCTTCGAGCAACGCTTAAAAACCCTCGATATCAAACTAAAAGCGCGCCTCAAGCCGCTGGAAGGCAAACCGTTCTTCGTCTTCCACCAGGCTTTCGACTACTTTGAGGAGGCCTACGGATTGCAGCACACTGGAGTTTTCGCAATCAACGCCGAGGTCCCGCCTGGTGCACGCCACGTCGCAGAGATGCGAGAGCGCCTCAAGGCTGCTGGACCTACCTGTATATTTAGCGAACCACCCATGCGTCCACGTCTGGCGCAAACCTTGAGCGATGGCCTGCCAGTGCATTTTGCCGAACTAGATGCGCTGGGCTTTGGTCTAAAACCCTTGTCCAACAACTACGAGCAATTGCTGATGAATCTCAGCGATGGTCTTGCTGGGTGTCTTGATCAACTTTGAAATGGAATTATGCATACGATTGAGCCGAACTGGATGATGATCGGCACAATATTTCGGGCCATAGGTCATCGCCTTTTCAGTGAAGATACGCATCTATGGCTTTGATGGGATTGCCAGACATGTCCTGCGTCAGCTTCTGCGCGGCCTCAATCTCTTGTGGCGTCATTGAAGCGGTAATCCTATCGCGCTCTTCTAACGCAATGCTGTCAGGAGCGCTCGCGGCCGCCAGGCTAAAGAGCGCATAAGCTACCACGTGATTCTGCGGCACCCCATAACCATTGGCGTATAGCACTCCGAGGTTGGATCGAGCGAGGGCTGCCCCCTGCTCGGCAGCGAGGCGATACCACTTGATGGCCTCCTTGAAGTCCTGCGGCACGCCTTTGCCCTGGACGTACATCATTCCGAGGTTGGATTGTGCGGCAGCGTTGCCCTGTTCAGCTAAAGGTCGCCATTCACGTAAAGCGGCGGTGAAATCTCCTCGCTGAAAAGCCGAGAAACCTTCATCGAAACCTGCATAGACCGTGTTCAGAACACCAAGCAGCACAAGGTAAACTGGTACATGGCGGGCGTGCATGGCGAATCCTGATTTTGTCTTGGAGCACTATCGATAATCCTAGCAAAGAATCCACCCGTCACCTTTAAGCCATGATCCGTATACCTACTTAAGGGATGTGCTGGCGTGGCCTCCTCTACCGCGAGCGAGTGAAATTGAAGAATTGCCGCCGCATAAGTGCGAACCACAAGGGCGGCCCAAGGTTGCCGTGCGCTCAGGTACTACTAAATTGAGGTTTTTGGCCAGACCAGTAAATTCGGTTCATGGGCGAGTGCCTTTCCCTTAGCGGCCGAGTCAAAGTTCAACTATGACGCCATACTTTTACCGAGGAAATCAGGAGAATGGCGGCGAGCAACGGGAGGAGATATGTTGTCGGGATCAGACCTAGTAATTGCCCGCCGATGAATGTTCCTATGATGGAACCCGCTGCCATGACCAGTATGAATGGCCGTTGAGCGCGGATTATCGAAAAGCTCTGGTCGCGGCTGTATCGCGTGAAACCCACAATCATTGTGGGCAGGCTCACAGCAAGTGAAAGACTGCCAGCGAGCTTGATGTCAGCACCGAATAGTAGAACGATTGTGGGTATTAACAACTCACCGCCAGCAACCCCCATCAATGCAGCAACTACTCCGATACCGAAGCCAACCACGATCCCGACTATAGCCAGTGTCTCGCCTTGAAGCAGGGCGACCCCAGTTGCGCTTGCCTCATGGCCGAACAGCAAAGCAACAGCGATGCCTACGAGCAGCACTGCCAAAACGCGGTACAAGGTTTTACTCTTGAGCTTGGTTGCCCATCCCGCTCCAAACCAAGCACCCGCAAGGCTTCCAGCCAGAAGCGTGACGATGATGTCCCACCGTTCAAAGACCGCAGAGTAGGGAACGCTGAATGCGCGAAATGGAAGAGCTGTGGCTACCACCACGAGGCTCATGGCCTTGTTGAGAATGACAGCCTCCAACGCACCGAAACCAAACAATCCGATGAGTAGTGGCAGCCTGAACTCTGCGCCACCCAAGCCAATCAGCCCACCTAGGGCACCGATAATAGTGCCGCTACCAAATACTATTGGTTTGTTTTTTTCTCTACTTGAGGTCATTGCTCATTTTTCTTTTCAGCGCCCTGAAACTACAAAGCTAGACTAGGATCTTTCCTGGTCCTTCTGCCAAGCTAGATAAGTGTTCACTGGAGGGCGTCGGCTGAAGTGTTGCCGTAGCCCATCAAACAAAGAGTTCGCCAACGCTTGCTGATGGCGTGCGCTGACTAACCGCTGGCAGTCCTGTGCGTTAGG
>NZ_LYSO01000136.1:0-14928 GCF_001728935.1 Pseudomonas sp. AP42 | reverse complement strand
TGCTACCACTACGACCCCCTCGCCCGCCTGACCCGCGCCGACCATTCCCAAGACATACAGGAACGCTTCGGCCACAACCCGGCCGGCAACCTGCTGATGCAAGACCGTCCCGGTCCAGACATCGTCGCGGCGAATCGTCTGATGATCCAGGGCGACCGCCATTACGACTACGACGCCTTTGGCAACCTCATCCGCGAACGGCGCGGCAAAGGCCAGCAACTCATCACCGAATACCGCTACGACTGCCAGCATCGGCTGATCGGCATCACCCAACCAAACGGCCAAACCGCCAGCTATCGCTATGACCCGTTTGGGCGGCGTATCAGCAAAACCGTCGACGGCAAGACCACCGAGTTTTTCTGGCAAGGCGACAAGCTGATTGCCGAGCACCATGCTGACTGCCATCGCAGCTACCTCTACGAACCCGACAGCTTCCGCCCACTGGCGCTGCTGGAAGGCTTCGGCCCACAGGCCACAACGCCCTACCACTACCAACTCGACCACCTCGGCACCCCGCAGGAACTGACCAGCCCCGAAGGCGACATCGTCTGGTCCGCCCACTACCGCGCCTACGGCCAGATCGCCCGGCTCGACGTGGGCAACATCGCCAATCCGCTACGGTTTCAAGGGCAGTATTTCGATCCGGAAAGCGGCCTGCACTACAATCGCCATCGCTACTACAATCCGGATATTGGTCGTTACCTGACACCGGACCCGGTGAAGTTGGCGGGAGGGATCAATGGGTACCGGTATGTGCCCAATCCGACAGGTTGGGTAGACCCGCTAGGTTTAAGTACATGTCCAGGTGTCGATGGGTGTAAACCACAGCCAAATACGGAAAAAACTCATGGGCAGGTAAAGGTGGATGAGGGGGATCCCCCGCTACCCAGCTCTGAAAATAAACGAGAATATCTATATCGCGGTGACTTAAGAGAACCAGACGAAATTTTTAATAATGGGTTTGAAAGTCGAGGAGACAGCACAGACCTTCTCCTGCACGCTTTGAATAACGCCAGCCCTCCGAGCAATTTCGTCCCCACTTCGACGTCAAGGAAGCAAGCATTGGTATTTGCCTCAAACTTTGGATTCGAGGAAGGATTCCTTTACACGCTGAGGAAAATTCCGGGAAGAGACGTAAACAAGGAGCTGGGCAGACTCTCAAAACATAAAAACGAATTAGAAATCGCAATTCCCGGGCGAATAGATACCAAGGATATTTTAGGCGCATCACCAGTTAATGAAGACGGAACCTTTAAAGGATATACAATATTGAATCCACATAGGAACTACCCATGAAATCACGCGAAATTACCATTATCAAAGACGGTATACGTGACAGTGCAGTGATCGAATATGAAGGAGGCAAGCCTACCCTTTATTTATTGCTAAACAACGGGATCCAAAAAACCTATACAGCATTGGATTTGTACGACTGTTTCGGCTTATTACGAGCCGATATGAAAGATACAAAATTTCTGTGTAAAGGAGCCAAAATCAACGTCCACACGTCAGGTATGTCTTCACATATGTCGAATGGTCTTGTTGCTTACGAGCTGACAATGGGACAGCCAGAAGGGGAGCTTGTGCATATATTCTCTTATGAGGACAACGATCTCACCAATGATATACAAGAGCAGCATGACTTCTGCCAGCGATGGGCCGACTCGGTGCAAACTTAACAAATGCACCTGTGACGAGCACGCTCGCCACAGAATGAGGGTCTACCTAAATCCCCGCCAACGCCAAATCCATCGCAAAATACGTAAATATCAAATCCGCTCCCGCCCGCTTGATCGACCCCAACGTCTCGCGCACCACTCGGTCCTCATCAATCGCCCCAGCCTGTGCGCCGAACTTGATCATCGCGTACTCACCGCTCACCTGGTACGCGGCCACCGGCAGGCGCGAGGCTTCGCGGATGTCGCGGATGATGTCGAGGTAGGCCCCGGCTGGCTTGACCATCAGCGCGTCGGCGCCTTCCTGTTCGTCCAGCAGCGATTCGCGCACGGCTTCGCGGCGGTTCATCGGGTTCATCTGGTAGCTTTTGCGGTCGCCCTTGAGCGCGCTGCCGCCGGCTTCGCGGAAGGGGCCGTAGAGGGCCGAGGCGAATTTGGTGGAGTAGGCCATGATCGGGATGTGGGTGAAGCCGGCGTCATCCAGGGCGCGGCGGATGGCCTGGACCTGGCCGTCCATCGCGGCTGACGGGGCGATCACGTCGGCGCCAGCGCGGGCGGCGGCCACGGCTTGTTTGCCGAGGTTGACCAGGGTCGCGTCGTTGTCGACATGGGCGCCGTGCATCACGCCGCAGTGGCCGTGGTCGGTGTATTCGCAGAAACAGGTGTCGGACATCACGATCATTTCCGGCACGGCGTCCTTGATGATCGAGGACATGCGCGAAACCAGGCCGCGTTCTTTCCAGGTGTCGCTGCCGCTGGCGTCAAGGTGGTGGGACACGCCGAAGGTCATCACCGACTTGATGCCGGCGCGAGCGTAACGCTCGATCTCACCGGCAAGTTTTTTCTCGGGAATGCGCAACACACCCGGCATGCTGGTGATGGGCACGAAATCGTCGATTTCTTCTTCGACAAAAATCGGCAGTACCAGGTCGTTGAGGGTGAATTCGCTTTCCTGGAACAGGCCACGCAGCTCCGGGGAGCGGCGCAGGCGACGTGGGCGGGCTTGGGGGAACTGGCTGGTCATGGCAATCCTGAAAAATGGCTGAACACTTTGGGGCGAAAGCTTATGCCCCCAAGTCCTGGCAACACAAACGCCGAGGGGCCAATAGTGTATTGCCAGGCGCGTAACAATTCATTGATCTACAGCTGTAGACGCCCCTCGATACACAACGCCACCGCGCCGCCCACCCAGATTTCATCGCCCTGGCGCTCGATATAAATACGCCCTGCTCGCCCTATCGCCGTGCCTTGGCTGACCACGTAACGGTTGGGCACCAGGCCTTCAGCGAGGAGCCATTGGGCCACGCCGGCATTCAAGCTGCCGGTGGCCGGGTCTTCGGCGGCGCCATCGCCAGCGACAAAAGCGCGCACTTCAAATTGCGTGTCCACCGCGTCACGCGTAGGGTCGCAGGGGGCGATCACCCCTACGGCCAGACCCTGGATTTGCGAATAGTCCGGTTGCAACGCAAGCACCGCCTCACGATCAGCCAACATCACCGCCAGCCAACCCGCACCATTGTCGACCCATTGGCTGCGCAAGATAGCCTCGGGCGCCAGGCCTAATGCCAGGCGCACGCGCTCCAGCAACGGCGCCTCCACCGGGCCGGCACGCAGCAATGGCGGCGCGATAAACGCCAGTTCATCGCCCTGACGGCGAATACGCACCAAGCCGATTTCGCACTCCTGGATAATCTCCTCCCCGCGTGGCACGCCGCCAGCCTGCAACCAGGCGTGGCAACTGCCCAAGGTCGGGTGCCCGGCGAACGGCAGCTCCTTGAGGGTGGTGAAGATTCTTACCCGATAGTCAGCACGAGGGTCGCGCGGCGTCAGTAAAAACGTGGTTTCGCTGAGGTTGGTCCAATTGGCGAAGTCCGCCATCTGTTGGTCGGTGAAGCTATCGGCGCCCAACACAACGGCCAAGGGGTTGCCTTTGAGCGGTACGCTGCTGAAGACATCCAGTTGTTGAAAATCGAAAGTCGGCATGCTTCAGCTCGGAATGTTCAGGCCACGGATCACCGCCGGACGTGCGACAAAACCGTCCAACGCGCGCAGTACGTTAGGGAAATCGGTAATGCCCACCAGGTCACCGGACTCGTAGAACCCAATCAGGTTGCGAACCCACGGAAAGATCGCAATGTCGGCGATGCTGTACTCGTCGCCCATGATCCAGGTGCGGCCCAACAGGCGCTTTTCCAGCACGCTCAGCAAGCGCCGCGATTCGGCGGCGTATCGATCACGCGGACGCTTGTCTTCATACGCCTTGCCGGCGAATTTGTTGAAGAACCCCAGTTGGCCAAACATCGGGCCGATGCCGCCCATCTGGAACATCAACCATTGCAGGGTTTCATAGCGGGTGGCCGGGTCTTCGGAGAGCAACTGGCTGGTTTTTTCCGCCAGGTAAACAAGGATCGCGCCGGATTCGAACAGCGCCAACGGCTGCCCGCTCGGGCCGTTGGGGTCGATGATCGCGGGGATCTTGTTGTTGGGGTTCAGGGACAGGAACTCGGGTGACAACTGGTCCTGGGTGTCGAAGCTGACCTTGTGCGCCTCATAAGGCAGGCCCAGCTCTTCGAGCATGATCGACACCTTGACGCCGTTGGGCGTGGGCAACGAATACAGCTGCAGGCGTTCCGGGTGCTGGGCGGGCCATTTGCTGTTGATCGGGAAAGCGGCGAGTGCGTTCATCGAGAACCCCCTGGACGGAAAGTCCCCATGATAGTCATCTGCCTGCCGTCGTGCATGGGTCATCGTTGCGCAACATTTGCCGGCTAGAATCCCGCGTGGGCGAACCAAAGCGCCCGAATGCACTCTTAAAGAGCGCCCGAAGAATGAAAGGAGGCGCTTTGCTTTATCGACAGGGAACACCGCAGGACGCTGATGCGTCACTGGGGCCGGGCTTGTCCGCCTTAACCCGACGCACGAAGACTCGAACCTATCATGAAGATCAAGCCTCTGCGCCTTGTGCCACAACTCAAACGTTATTCCTATATGGTATTGCCGCTGCTGCTGGTCAGCGCCGCCATCGTCACCGCCCTGGACGCCCGTGAAAGCCGCGCGCAACCGGTCGATGGCGTGCAAACCCTGGTATTCCTGCGCCATGGCGAAAAACCGGCCGGTGGCCTGGGCCAACTCAATTGCCAGGGCCTGAACCGCGCCATGAACCTGGCGACCCTGTTGCCGGAAAAGTTTGGCAAAGCCAACTATGTGTTCGCTGCCAACCCGACGCGCAATGTCGAGGAAGGCGAACTGGATAACTCCTACAGCTACATTCGCCCCTTGATCACCATCAGCCCCAGCGCGATCAAGCTTGGCCTGCCGGTGAACATCGAATTTTCAGCCAATGACACCAGCGCCCTGGCCGAAGAACTGGTCGAGGACAAGTACCGCAACGCGACGATCTATACGGCCTGGTCCCATGGTTACTTGCCGGAACTGATCAACAAAGTCGCCAGCGAAGCAGCCGGCGAAAAACACACCATTACCGATGATTGGTCGGGCAATGACTATGACTCCCTGTACGTGCTGACACTGACCTGGCACAACGGCAAGGCCTCGCTGCTCAGCCGCAACTATAAGCAAGGGCTGAATAACGGTGGGGAAAACTGCCCGGACCCGACCCAGGTCAGCGCAGATATCTGAAGCTTGGGCCGCAGGGGCGTATGATGCCAGGCTATCGACTCACCTGCGGATCCTCTCCATGCCCAACCTCGCTTCCACCCAGCCCAGCCGCGGCTGGGCGTTCTGGTGCAAACCTGCCCTATTTCTGTTGGTGGCCTGCATCGGCCTCTATTATGTGAAGTGGTCGCCCTACTACCTCAAGGCGTTTGTAGCGGCCGATAACCACAGCATTGGCGCCTCGATTCTCAATGACCAGCAAAGCTCGCCCCTGGCGGCGGCGCTGGCTTATGCCCAGGTGTATTTCCTAGCCATCTGGAAAGCCGCCGTACTGGCGGTGATCCTCGGCTCGTTGCTGCAAGTGTTGATCCCCCGCGACTGGCTGCTGCGCCTGTTTGGCCGCGCCGGGCTGGGCTCGACCCTGCGCGGTGGGCTGTTCGCCCTGCCGGGGATGATGTGCAGCTGCTGCGCGGCCCCGGTGGCGGCGGGCATGCGCCGCCAGCAGGTGTCGGTCGGCGCGGCGCTGGCATTCTGGATTGCCAACCCGGTATTGAACCCGGCCACCCTGGTGTTCATGGGCTTTGTGCTGGGCTGGGGTTTCACCGCGTTGCGGCTGGTGGCGGGGATTGTGCTGGTGGTGGGCGTGTCTTTGGTGGCACAGCGCATTGCGCGCCCGGACCAAGTGCCGGAAGCCGCACTGGAAGCCGTTGCCGACGTCAGTACGGCGGAATCGCAACCGTTCCTGAGCCGCTGGTTACGCACCCTGTGGCAGCTGTTCTGGAGCACTATCCCGGTGTATATCCTGGCGGTGCTGATCCTCGGCGCGGCGCGGGTATGGCTGTTCCCCCACGTGGACGGGGCGATGGCCGACAGCCTGGTGTGGCTGGTGCCGCTGGCGATTGTGGGCACGCTGTTTGTGATTCCGACAGCGGCAGAGATTCCCATCGTACAAACCATGATGGCCCTGGGCATGGGCACCGGCCCGGCCGTGGCCTTGCTGATGACCCTGCCGAGCGTGAGCCTGCCGTCGCTGTTGATGCTGCGCAAGGATTTCGATGCGCGGGTGCTGGTGACGGTGGCCGGGTTGACCATGCTGGTGGGGGTGGTGTGTGGGTTGATTGGGGCGGTGATTCTTTAGATTTTCAGTGGGGCTGATGGCCTCATCGCAGGCAAGCCAGCTCCCACCTTTGTATGTATTCACACTTCAGAAGGTGGGAGCTGGCTTGCCTGCGATGGCGCCCCAAAGGTCACCACACCCGAGCTGCCCGCTCACGCAAATACTCCACCACCGCCCCCTGCTCCCCGGCAAACTCGATACGCGCGCCCTTGCTCTCGCGCTGGAACGCATACATCGGGTCGTAATACTCCCGCAGCAAGCCTTCAATCCATACCCGGTGCAGGTCCACTGCGCCGCTGCGTGCCTGTTCAGCCAGGGCATCCTGTAACACCGCCTGCAACCGCTGGAAACGCTCGCCCCCCAGCCGCTTGTAAATATTGGCCAGACTCTGGGTCAGGCGCTCGGCAAACAACCCCTGGCCGGCATCACCAAACACGCCAATGAACTCGGCGCACAGGTCGACCACGTAATCCTTCAGGATACGTTCCACACGGCCTTCGACGCTGTCCTCCAGCCACACCATCGGAAACGTCTGCATCCCCTTGTGCAATGGCAGTGGCAGCGCACAACTGCCGATCATGCGGCTCTCGTCCTCGACCACAAACTGCTCGATACCGCCTGCGCGCTTCTTCAGCACATCCACGGCCAGGCGGTTTTCGAAGTCGATATTGGAGGGTTGCGCCGTGGCGCGCTTGCCGAAGCTGGAGCCACGGTGGTTGGCGTGGCCCTCCAGGTCCAGAGCATTACGCAGTTGGCCGAGCACTTCGGTCTTGCCGGTGCCGGTCATGCCGCCCAGCAGTACGAAGTCACACTGGGCGGTCGCCTGTTCCAGGGTTTCCAGCAGGAAGGTGCGCATGGCCTTGTAGCCACCGCCGACGCGGGGGTACTCGATGCCCGCTTCGGTTTTCAACCATTGCTGCACGATCTGCGAACGCAGGCCGCCCCGAAAGCAGTACAGGTAACCCTCGGGATGGGCCTGGGCAAACTGCGCCCACTGTTCGATGCGCTCGGCCTTGATTGCCCCGGACACCAGTTCATGCCCCAGCACGATCGCCGCTTGCTGGCCTTGCTGCTTGTAACAGGTGCCGACCCGCTGGCGCTCATCGTCGGTCATCAGCGGCAGGTTGATCACCCCGGGGAACGCGCCCTTGGTGAATTCGACCGGCGCGCGGGTATCCATCATCGGGCGGTCATTGAGGAAAATGTCGCGGTAATCGGTGATGTCCGTCGCCATCAAATCACCTCAACCGCGTTGGTCTGTCGCTCCAGCAGTTCACCGATAGGCTCAAGGGCCAGGCCCAGCTCGGCGGCCACGGCGTGGAACTCGGCATCACCTTCGGGGGTAACGGCGATCAGCAGGCCACCGCTGGTTTGCGGGTCGCACAGCACGCGCTTGTGCAGCTCCTGCACGCGCCCCAGCTTGCTGGCGTAGCTCTCGAAGTTGCGCAAGGTGCCACCGGGCACACAGCCCTGGTCCAGGTAATACTCAACCCCCGGCAAGCGTGGGACTTTTGCATAGTCGATGCGGGCGGTCAGGCCACTGCCGTCGGCCATTTCCACCAGGTGGCCGAGCAGGCCGAAACCGGTGACATCGGTCATGGCCGTCACACCGGCCAACTTGCCGAAACGGCTGCCCGGCTTGTTGAGGGTGCACATCCAGTCACGCGCCAGGCCGATATCCGCCTCGCGCAGCTTGCCCTTCTTCTCGGCGGTGGTGAGGATGCCGATGCCCAGGGGCTTGGTCAGGTACAGGCGGCAACCGGCAGTGGCCGTGTCGTTACGCTTCATATGGCGCTTTTGCACGATGCCGGTCACGGCCAGGCCGAAGATCGGCTCCGGCGCATCGATGGAATGCCCGCCCGCAAGCGGAATGCCAGCCGCGTCGCACACGGCCCGACCGCCGCGAATTACTTCGCGGGCAATCTCCGGCGCCAGCACGTTGACCGGCCAACCGAGAATGGCGATGGCCATCAGGGGGTCGCCGCCCATGGCGTAGATGTCGCTGATGGCATTGGTGGCGGCAATGCGGCCGAAGTCGAACGGGTCGTCGACAATCGGCATGAAAAAGTCCGTGGTGGACACCACGCCGCGCTCGTCGTCGATGGCGTACACCGCCGCATCGTCGCGGGAGGCATTGCCCACCCACAGGTTGGGGTCGAGGTTCTGTGCACCGCTGCCCGCAAGGATCACTTCCAGCACCTGGGGCGAAATCTTGCAACCGCAACCCGCACCGTGGCTGTACTGGGTAAGGCGAATCGGCTCGTTCATGGGGGACCTCAAGCTATCAAGTGGGCCGATTCTAGCAGACAGCAAAAGGCCGGCTGGGCTCTTGTGAGCACAGCCGGCCAGTTTGTTCAGCGGTTACTGGCGCGCAGCGAGCAAACGTGCGTGCCGGTTACGCCGGGCGATGTTCAAGCATTCGATCGCCGCCGAGAACGCCATGGCCGCATACACGTAGCCTTTTGGCACGTGGGCGCCGAAGCCTTCGGCGATCAGCGTCATGCCGATCATGATCAAGAAGCCCAGGGCCAGCATCACCACAGTCGGGTTGTCGTTGATGAACTTGGCCAACGGTTCAGCGGCCACCAGCATCACGATCACCGAGACCACCACGGCAATGATCATGATCGGCAAGTGCTCCGTCATGCCCACGGCGGTGATGATGCTGTCGATGGAGAACACCAGGTCGAGCATCAGGATCTGGCCGATGGCAGCGGCAAAGCCGATGGTCACGGTGTTGCTGACGGTGGCCTTCTCTTCAGGCTCCGGGTCCATGCTGTGATGGATCTCGGTGGTTGCCTTCCACACCAGGAACAGGCCACCGGCGATCAGGATCATGTCCTTCCACGAGAACGCTTGGCCGAACACTTCGAACACCGGTGTCGTCAATTGCACGATGAACGCGATGGTGCTCAGCAAGCCCAGACGCAAGATCAACGCCATGCTGATACCAATGCGCCGCGCCTTGGCCCGGTGCTTCTCTGGCAATTTGTTGGTGAGGATCGAGATAAAGATCAGGTTATCGATGCCCAGCACGATTTCCATGACGATCAAGGTCGCCAGTGCGACCCAGGCGGTGGGGCTGGCGGCCAGTTGTAAAAGGTAATCCATAGGTCAGTCCTGACGTTTTAGTGCTGGGGAATTAGGTTTCTTTGGTGTCGGATTCAGCGTCGTTTTCGGCGTCTTTTTCCTGCTTCTCAGGGCTGATCAAGCCCTGGGTTGCTTCACTCAATGCCTGCTCGGCGGCCTTGTGGGTGTCGTCGATGGCCTGCTTGGCCGACTCGGTGGCTTTGCCCAACACCTGTTGCGCGCTTTTCTCGACTTGATCACAGCCGCTGACCACTATCAATGAAAGCGCAAGCAACGACGCCGCGCCCAGGGAATTGAGTTTCATGATGTATTCCTCGTTAGAACCATTGGGCCCAAATAGTGGCCCCTCGATAGCGAGGCATTCTATGCAGGCGAACAGTTCAGGAAAATTCGTATTTTTCTCGCGTATACTTCGATTTTTACGAAGTTTAGGTCGCGATGCTCAATTATCGACAACTGCATTACTTCTGGGTGGTGGCCAAGACCGGCAGCATCGTGCGCGCCTGCGAGCAGTTGAACCTCACGCCGCAGACCATCAGCGGGCAGATCAGCCTGTTGGAGCAGACCTACGGTGTTGCCCTGTTTCAGCGGGTCGGGCGCCAGCTTGAACTGACCGAAGCCGGGCGCCAGGCGCTGCCCTACGCCGAGCAGATGTTCCAGACCGGCAATGAACTGGAGGCGATGCTGCGCGCCCAGCCTGACGAGCAGCAGATTCCGTTCCGGGTCGGGGTGGCGGATGTAGTGCCCAAGTCCATCGTGTACCGGTTGATCGCGCCGACCATGGAGTTGAGCGAACCGATCCGCATCACCTGCCGTGAAGACAAACTCGAACGTTTACTGGCCGACCTGGCGATCCAGCGCCTGGACCTGGTGATTTCCGACAGCCCCATGCCCACGCACTTGGACATCAAGGGCTACAGCCAGAAGTTGGGAGAATGCGGCATCAGTTTTTTCGCCACCCAGGCGTTGGCTGACCAATATGGCGGCGATTTCCCACAGTGTTTGCAGGGTGCGCCGCTGTTGATTCCAGGGGCAGAGACCGTGGTGCGCAGCCGTTTGCAGCGCTGGTTTGCCGAACAGCAGATTCAGCCGCGCATCATCGGCGAGTTCGACGACAGCGCCTTGATGCAGGCGTTCGGGCAATCGGGCAGCGGGATCTTTATCGCGCCCAGCGTGATCGCCGATGAGGTGGTGCGCCAATATGGCGTGGCGCTGATCGGCCAGACCGATGCAGTGACCGAGTCGTTTTATGCAATCTCGGTGGAGCGCAAGGTCAAGCACCCCGGCATTGTGGCGATTACCGAGGGTGCCCGGCGGGAGTTGTTTACCGCCCTGCCCTGATCACTCAGGCATTGAGCGCCGTGGATTTGGCGGTCATCAGCCACAGTGCCAGCAGGATCGACACCAGGATAAACCCCGAAGCGGCAAAGCCCAGGCTGCCCAGGCCGAGGGTGTCGATGACATGCCCGCCCACCATCGCACCCAGGCCAATGCCGAGGTTGGCGCCGGCAATGTTCAGCGACGCCGCAAACGCTGGCGCATGGGGCGCAGCCTTCATCAAGCGCACATGGCTGACCAGAAACATCGCCGCCTGGGTCACGCCCCACACCGCCATCGCCGCAGCCAGGCCGATGGTCGAGTGAATCGCCGGCACCACCGCCACCATACCCGCGATCATGAACCCGCAGAACACCATGGACGCGATCAATGGGTGACGATCCACGGCACGTCCGCCCAGGGAATTACCGATCAGCCCGACCGCGCCAAAGCCCATCAGGCACCAGCCCACCAACGTGCCGTCGAAGCCGGCCAGGCGCTCAAGAATATCTGCCAGGTAGGTATAGGCGGTGAACATGCCACTGAACACCAGGATCGACAGCAGGATATGCCCCTGCATCACCGGGCTGCGCAGGATCTTGAATTGTGAGCGCAAGCTAGCCTGCTGGTGCTTGGCCTGGGTAGCCGGCAGGTAGATATACAGCAGCAACGCCTTGGCCAGGGCGATCACCGCGAGCACTGCAAACGCGGTGCGCCAGCCGAACATATCGGAAATCAGCGTGCCCACTGGAATACCGAACACGGTGGCGCACACAATGCCGAAGCCGATTTTTTCAATCGCACGCCCGGCGAACTCAGGGCCGACAATGTCTACCGCCGTTTCGCTGGCCAGGGCCCAGAACACTGGCAAGCCCAGAGCAGGGATCAAACGGGCCACGGCCATCACCCAGATATTCGGTGCCAATGCCGCCACGGTATTGGCCGCCGCGAACATGATCAGGATACTGATAAACAGCCGCTTGCGCGGGAACCGCGCGCAGTAGGCGGTGAGGAACGGGCCGAACGCGGCCACGGTGAACGCGAACAGTGTCACCAGCAGCCCGGCCTGGGACACGCTGACGTTCAGGTCCCGAGCAATCGACGGCAACAGGCCGACGATGACGAATTCTGTGGTCAGCACGGTAAAACCGGCGGCTGACAGCAGCAGGATAGGAAACAACATGAAAACTCCAGAAACGACGACATCAACGACAGCCCTAAGGGCCCGCTGACGGAGAGGAAAGATGAGAGGGGTGAATCTTAACAGAACATGTCTGGATTTGACCAAGTCCGACTGAAACGGGTGACGGAATGCCGCAGCAAACAAGACGCTTCCCACAGCATGCTAGACTTCGCGCCTACTTCCTACAGTGCTTTCTGCCTGCAATGCTGTGCCCTACTAAAAAAACTAGAGACAACTCTTTATGACTGCTGCCCCCTCCCTGTTGCAACGTTTAATGCGCGTCAGCCTGGTCACCCAAATTGTCATCGGCCTGATCGCCGGGATCGTGCTGGCCCTGCTGTTACCCGAGGCCGCGCGCGCCACTGGCTTTATCGGCAAGGTGTTTGTTACGGCGCTGAAGGCTGTCGCGCCGATCCTGGTGTTTGTGCTGGTCATGGCTTCGATTGCCAACCATAAGCATGGCCAGGAAACCCATATCCGCCCGATCCTGTTCCTATACCTGCTCGGCACCTTTGCCGCCGCCGTGGTTGCGGTGGTCGCCAGCATGATGTTTCCGTCGTTCCTGGTATTGGCGACCCATGACGCCACGGTGAGCGCTCCTGGAGGCATTGGCGAAGTGTTGCAGAGCCTGGCGCTCAGCGTGGTGGATAACCCGGTCAGCGCGCTGATGAACGCTAACTTTATCGGCATCCTGGCCTGGGCCATTGGCATGGGCATCGCTATTCGCCATGCCGGTCAAACCACCCGTACGGTATTGGGCGACTTGTCCAACGGCGTCACCCTGATCGTGCGCGTGGTGATCCGCTTCGCCCCGCTGGGCATCTTTGGCCTGGTGGCCTCCACCCTGGCCACCTCGGGTTTCGGCGCCTTGCTCGGCTACGCCCACCTGCTGGTCGTGCTGATAGGCTGCATGTTGTTCGTGGCGCTGGTGATCAACCCGGCCATCGTGTTCTGGAAACTGCGCCGCAACCCTTACCCGCTGGTGCTGATGTGCCTGCGCGAAAGCGGCATCACCGCGTTCTTCACCCGCAGCTCGGCGGCGAATATTCCGGTCAACCTGGCGTTGAGCAAACGCCTGGGCCTGCATGAAGACACCTACTCGGTGTCGATCCCCCTCGGCGCCACCATCAACATGGCCGGCGCCGCCATCACCATCACCGTGCTGACCCTGGCTGCCGTGCACACCCTGGGCATCGCCGTGGACATGCCGACCGCCGTGCTGCTCAGCGTGGTCGCTGCGGTATGTGCCTGTGGTGCATCGGGGGTGGCGGGTGGTTCGCTGCTGCTGATTCCCCTGGCGTGCAGCCTGTTCGGCATCCCCAGTGAAATCGCCATGCAGGTAGTGGCTGTCGGTTTCATCATCGGCGTGCTGCAGGACTCGGCGGAAACCGCACTCAACTCGTCTACCGATGTGCTGTTTACGGCGGCGGCGTGTTTGGGCAAGGAAGAACAGGCCGCTTAACACAGCCCCATAAAAAAGCCCGGTGCCGTTCGCAGAGAACGGCACCGGGCTTTTTTGTATCTGCGGGTTTAGAACGCGCCCATATAGTCGCGCTTGCCCACTTCCACGCCGTTATGACGCAGCAGTGCATAAGTGGTGGTGACGTGGAAGAAGAACTGCGGCAGGCCGTAGGTCAGCAGGTAGGACTGGCCACTGAAGCGCTTCTCTTTCGGGGTGCCGGGGCGGGTAACGATCTCGATGCCTTCCTTGCCGTCGATCTGCTCGGGCTTGATGGTGTCGACAAAGGCCAGGACTTTGGCGATCAGCGCCTGCAGGTCGGCAAAAGTGACTTCGCTGTCTTCGTACTTGGGTACTTCGATCTCGGCCAGGCGTGCGGATACACCTTTGGCGAAGTCCACAGCGATCTGTACCTGGCGCACCAACGGGAACATGTCCGGGAACAGCCGCGCTTGCAGCAACGCATTGGGCTCGATGTTCTTGGCGCTGGCGTGGGCTTCGGCTTTGTTCAGCACATCGCTGAGGGCGTTGAGCATTTGCTTGAAGACCGGGATGGAAGCGGCGTACAGGGAAATAGTCATGACAGTCTCACGGTAATGGCGGGGTTGGAACCAGCCGCGATTATAGCCATGCCTGGCGCTTGTCTTTTATTTTTTCAAGCTTAGGCTAAGGGGCTTCACTGCATAGGGAAAGCGCGATGACCGCCGAGCACGACACCGACACCCCTGAGCCGCGCCTGAACAGCACGGAAATCCGCGTCCTGGGCTGCCTGATCGAAAAACAGGCGACCAACCCGGAAACCTACCCCCTCACCCTCAACGCCCTGGTGCTGGCCTGTAACCAGAAGACCAGCCGCGAGCCGGTGATGAACCTCAGCCAAGGCCAGGTCGGGCAGAGCCTGCGCGTGCTGGAGGGCCAAGGCTTCACGCGCCTGGTAATGGGCAGCCGCGCCGACCGCTGGGAACACCGTGTGGACAAGGCCCTGGAACTGGTGCCGGCCCAGGTGATCCTGACCGGGCTGCTGTTTTTGCGGGGGCCGCAGACCGTCAACGAGTTGCTCACCCGCAGTGGGCGCATGCATGATTTCGAGGATGCCGAACAGGTTGTGCATCAGCTCGAACGCCTGATTGCACGAGGACTGGCACTGCTGGTGCCGCGTCAGGCGGGCCAGCGGGAAGACCGATATACCCATGCCCTGGGGGACCCGGCGGATATTGAAGCGATTATGTCCGCGCGGGGGAACCCAGTAGAGCGTAGCGCGGGCGCTGTTTCGGTGGAGCGGATTGAAGAGCTGGAAGCGCGGATTGCCGCACTGGAAGAGCGGCTAGCGCAACTGGAACAGGCATAACGCAGATAAAGATGTGGGAGCTGGCTTGCCTGCGATAGCCATAGGTATCGACACAATTCTGAAGTGATCAACGGTAACCACGATGCGAAGCGAGCCGCTCTTGATCTGCTTTTGATCTGCTTT
>NZ_LYSO01000135.1:0-15455 GCF_001728935.1 Pseudomonas sp. AP42 | reverse complement strand
CGGGGCGCTTGAGATCAAGATCAAGGGCAGATCAAGAGCAAGAGCTACTCGCTTCGCATCGTGGTTACCGTCGATCGCTACAGAGTTGTGTAGATAGCTATGGCTATCGCAGGCAAGCCCCACCTGTGAAGCGGTGTTCAAACTGAACGACCGGGTACAACAGCGAGGCTATGCTAGCGCAGGCCTTTGCCCAGCAGCACGCTAAGGCGTTCGGCAATCTGCTGCGCGGGCCAGTCACGCTCATCGCGCAATAACCGTTCCAGGCTTTCGACAGTGCCCACCAAGTCGTCCCGCTCCAGCCCCAGCGCCGCCTCGTGCAGACGCTGAACTGCCTGCAACGCTTGGCTTCGCTCGCGCAAGGCCAGTGCCTCGATCAAGTCGTTGAAGGCCGTGCGCAGGATATGCGACTCCTCCTCTGGCTCTTCCTTGGGCATAGCCGGCAGCGGACCTTGCGGCATGTCACACCAAAGCTCGATCATCTGCTGCAACTTGGCCGGGGTAACCGGCTTGACCAGCACCCCGTCGAGCCCCGCATCAAAACAACGCTCTAGGTGCTCGTTATCGCTGAAGCCCGCGACAGCTACAAGCGGACAATGGGCACGCTGCAGCACCTGCTCCAACTCACGAAAGGCGCCCGCCAGCGGCTCGATTTCACTGTTTGGCAAGTCGCAATCGATCAATACCATATCGACCCGTCGCACATTGAATAGCGTCAACCCTTGGGCGCCATCAACCGCCAGCAACACCCTACAACCCAGCGCTTGCAGGTGTGCAGGCAGTGTCTGTTGGCCGGTCACAGGCGCCTGCACCACCAACACGTGTACACCGTTACCCTCCACTTGGGCCTGCGCCGCTTCAGCCTGGGGTATATCCAGGGTCTTGGCCCACTCGACAGACAGTTTGACTTCAACCTCAGTACCCACGCCTTGGGTGCTGTTGAGGGTCAGCTCACCCGACATCAGCCTCACGAGGCGACGGCAAATCACCAGGCCAAGCCCGCTACCACCGGTACGTTTGTAAGAGTGCTTGGCCCGTGCATATGGCCGAAACAGGCTGGCCTGCGCCTGCTGTGACAAGCCAATGCCGCTGTCGATGATGCGGATCAGCACGTGCGGCACAGGAACCTCTGGCCATTCAACCACCTTGAGCTGCACCTCCACCCCGCCTACCTCAGTGAACTTGACCGCATTGGAGATCAGGTTGCGCAGCACCTGACTCAAGCGCATGCCCTCCAGCATCAAGGGGCCGCTGGGGCGTTCACCACTCAATGTCAGCAACAGGCCTTTTTCTTCGGCGCCGGCGCGATACTCCTCCACCACCTGCTGGACTAAGGCCCAGAGGTCCACAGGCTCCAGGGTCAGGGTCAGTTGCCCGGCCTCCATCCTGGAAATGTCCAGCACGTCATCCACCAGCCGCAGCAAGGTATTGGCGCCGCTGTTGGCCAATTGAGTGAAGTGGCGCTGCTGTTCGTCCAGCGGTGTGTGCTCCAACAACTCGATAGCCGCCAGCACCGCGTTCATCGGCGAACGCACTTCATGGCTGACCACCGCCAAAAACATCGCCTTTTCCCGCTCGCTCTGCACGGCCTGGCGGCGCTGACGACGGCTTTGCCAGGCGAACGCGATCAACAGCAGCACCACCGACAGCAACAGCCACAACTCACCCTGGAAATGCTCGGCGATGTCCTTGATCGTCGGAATGTCCAGGTTCATGTCATCGAACCAGGCGTCATAGATCGCTTTGCGCTCATCGTTGCTGATGGACCCCAGCACTTTTTCCAGGATCGACAACAGGATCGCGTCGCTGTCACGCACCGCCATGCTCACGCCGGTGTGCAATTGCGGCACCACCCCGGATACTTGCAACACCCCCTGATACTGCCGGGAAAGATAGGGGATCAGTAACCATTCAGAGGCGATGGCGGCATCCGCCCGACCGTCCTTGACCATCGCCATGATGTCGACAGCGTTCTGGCCGGAGATCACCGTTATGCCGGGGACTTTCTGCTGCAAAAACGCCTGATACCCCTCGCGCCCCAACATCACCAGGCGTTTGCCGGCAAGTTGTTCCAGGTCCACGAATGGCTGTTGGCCAAAGCGGCTGACGAGGATGGTGGAACTGGTGTTGTAGGGCGTCGTATAGCGCATGCCCAGGTCCTTGACCGGATCGTCGTCGCGGCGCCGGGTTGGCAAGATATCCACCTCGCCGCTGATCAGCATGTCCTTGCGGGCGCTACGATTGCCGGTGACCACCGACTGAAAATGCAGGCCGGTACGCGCCGCAATCAAACCCAGGTACTTGGCCGATAGCCCACGCAACTGGCCGTCGCTGATGTACTCGAAGGGCAGCAGGTTGTCGAACACACCGACACGCAGCACGGGGTTGGCGGCGATCCAGTCACGCTCTTGCTGGGTCAAGGTCATCGACGGCGGGTCGGCCTGCGCATCGGCCAGGCCCGCGCTTGCCAGCAGCAACCACCCCAGCAGCAGGCGCAACCGTGCAACCCTCATGGTTGCGTCATCGGCGGCGGCGCGACCATGGCCAGCATGTCCAGCGGGGTCTCCTCGCTCACGGCACGCCAGTGCTGAACCAACGCCTGAAGCGTGTGCACGTAAACCGGGTTGCGCCAGCCCTCCTCTGCCCGCAACAGGTTCTCCAGGTGCGCGGCCGCCTGGGCCAGGGCCGGCCATTCGATGATCAGTGCCGCGCCGTGTAACCGATGGGCAACATGGATGGCCGAAGGGCGATCACAGAGCGCCATCGCCCTGAGCAGGCTGCCCAGGTCGGCCGCCATCTCACGGTTAATCGCGGCCTGATCAAGTCTCGGGGCCATTAAGCTGGCGCGCGGTGCCGCCAACGTGACGCCGCACCACTGCTCAATCACGTCACTCAACTGCCCCAAGCGTATGGGCTTGCTCAACGCCCCATCCATGCCCGCCGCCAGGCAGCGTTGAAGGTGCTGCTCGCCGGTCAAGGCGGAAATGGCAATGATCGGGCAGCGCGCCCGCCCCCATTGCTGTTCGAGCGCCCGCAGTTCGCAGACCAGGCTGTAGCCGTCCTGATCCGGCAAGTCGCAGTCCATCAGCACCAACGCGTAAGCGCTCTCAGCGAACCGCACGCGGGCCTGGGCCGCATCGGCGGCAATCACTGGTACACAGCCAAATCCGCTGATTTGCGCCCGCAGCACTTCCTGGTTGGCCAGGGTGTCTTCCACCACCAGCAGCTGCAAACCACCGGTGACATGCAAAGGCATTGGGGCCGGGGCTCGCGTCGGTTCAGCGGCCTCAGGGGCAAGGGTTGCGGGCAAGTACAGGTTGATACACGTCCCCACTCCCGGCTCGCTGCGCAGGGTCAGCGAGCCTTGCATCAAATCGACCAATTGCCGACATATCATCAGCCCCAGGCCGCTGCCTCCCGCACGCTTGTAGGACTGACTCGCCTGGGCATAAGGCCGGAACAAAGAGGCCTGCACCGCTTCGCCCATACCGATGCCGGTGTCGCGGACTTCAACCTGCAACTGATGCTTACCGTCCAGCAAGTCTTCCAGGCGTAGGGTGATGTCAACAGCGCCGGTATCGGTGAACTTGATGGCGTTAGACAACAGGTTATGAAACACCTGCGTCAGCCGCGAACGGTCAAGCCACAACGACGGCAGGGGTGTCTGCACGCTCACATTCAGACTCAAGTGTTTTTCCCCCGCACGCAGGCGATGCAAGCCCACTACGCCATGCACCAGCGCGATGACATCCGTCGCCTCAAGTGTCAGGCGTAACGCCTTGGCCCCTGAATCCGGCCGGTGCAGCACATCATCGAGCAAGCGCACCAGCATATTGGCGCCGCTGTTGGCCAAGTGCGCGAAGTGGCGCTGCTGGTCATTGAGTCGGGTGTGCCACAGCAGCTCCATGGCCGCCAGCACGGCGTTCATTGGCGAGCGTATTTCGTGACCCATCACCGCCAGGAACATGGTTTTTTCCTGCTCGTTCCGCTCGGCCTGCCGCTGCTGGCGGTAACCGCGATAGACCAGCACACACAAGCCAATCAACGCCAACATGCCCAGGATCAAAAGATGCAAGTAATGGCTGGCGATGTCCCACAGGGTCGGCGCATCTACCTCCAGGTCCCGGTACCAATGCTCGTACATCGCATTCTGTTGTGAGGGGCTGATCGAGCCTAGGGCTTTGCCAATGATCGAGGCCAGCATGGCGTTATCGGTGCGCACCGCCATGTTCACATCCAACATGCTGCTGCCCACCACGCCAGAAATTTCCAGCACGCCCTGAAACTGTCGATACAAATAGGGCATCAAGAAGGCTTCGGAGGCCACGACTGCATCGGCACCACCGTCCCGGAGGGTGTTCAGCATGGCCAAGGCCTGGGGGCTTTTGATCAGAGTGGCTCGGGGTGCCCTTTTTCTGAGCAACTGCTCGTAATACTCCACATCGGGGATCACGACCGTTTTATCTTGTAGCTGGTCAAGGTCAAAAATATCGGCATCGTCGACACGGGTCACGATGATCGGTACGGTAGTGTCGTAGACCAGCGCGGTAAGATCCTCGATAGGCGGCTCGTCACGAAAGCGAAAGTGCGAAGACAGCAGGTCTACCTGGCCATCCAACAGCATGCGCTCACGTGCAGCCCGGGTCTTGACCGGCACATAGGTGAATTCAAGCCCCGTGGCATCGCGCACATATTGCAGGTACTGCACCGGCCGCCCCTGCAGCACGCCATTACTCATGTACTCGAAGGGGACCAGGTTTTCCATCACCCCCACTCGAAGGACCGGATGCTGCGCTATCCACAGCCGCTCCTGCTCCGCCAGCTCAACCGGCGCCGCACAGGCAAGCGCGGCATCCAGCATCAGCAACATGAATAAGAGGGCACCCGGTCGCCATCGCCTCATGGTGAGCCGATGATTTTATTGAGCTTGAACAGTTCATTGTTCGAGGTGACCCCCAATTTGCGAAACGCTGAGGTTTTCTGGGTGCTGATGGTCTTGATGCTGCGATTGAATTTTTCTGCGATTTCACTCACGGTCATGCCCGCCAGATAGCAGCGGATCACCTCCTGCTCACGGCTGGTCAGCTCGGCCTGGACCAGGGCATCCGAGGCTTCGCTGGGGTCTTTGCGCGTCTCGCTGGTGACGGTTTCCGCCAGGCGATACGTCATGTCGGTGCTCAGGTACACCGCGCCGGAGACCACCTTGCGAATGGCCCTGACCACTTGCGTCATGTCCTCGCCCTTGCCAACAAAGCCACGGGCACCGACCCGCATGGCCAGAGCCACGGTAGCCGGGTCATGATGGGCGGACAACACCAGGATCTGGCAACTGGGAAACTTGACCCGCAAGGCGCGGATCAGCGATACGCCATCCATCTCGTCGGGGCTCAGGGAGAAATCCAGCAGCAGCAGGTCAGCCGGAGCGCTGACCAGGCCGGCGAGCAAGTCGCGGCTTTTTTCATAAATGCCAACCACGTCAAAGTTGGCCTCGGCCGCCAAGGTGTTGGCGAGCCCATGCCGAACAACAGCGTGGTCGTCCAATAGAGCAATGCGTACAGGTTTCATCGTATTCGAACCCACTTGGCCCCGCTTAGGTGGCGCGGTCAAACAACAGGGACAGCTATTACGGCACTTCAAGGAGTATATGCAACAACCGCCAAAGGGCACGCCCGCCTACCGCTGTTTTTGCGCGCGTCGGCGTGGCCTGCGTTTAGCGCTAAACACTCTCGATGATGTGCTTGATCCGAAACAGCTCGTTGTTGGACATCACGCCCAACTTGCGAAAAGCCGAGGCCTTTTGCGAACTGATGGTCTTGATACTGCGGCTGAATTTTTCAGCAATTTCGGTGATGGTCATGCCCGACAGGTAACAGCGGATCACCTCTTGCTCCCGCGCAGACAAGCTGACAAAACGCATCGCGTCATCGCGTGATTGCTCCTCACCGTCATAGTTGACCGCCGTGGCTTCGGCCACCCGATAGGCCATGTCAGCACTCAGGTAGACAGCGCCCGAGGCCACCAGCCGCACTGCGCTGATCAATTGGCTCATGTCTTCACCCTTGCCGATAAACCCACGGGCACCGACGCGCAGGGCAAGAATCACCGTGGCCGCGTCATGGTGAGTGGAAAACACCAGGATTCGGCAGCCCGGGTACTTTACCCGCAGAGCACGGATCAGCAGGATGCCATCCAGCTCATGAGGGCCGAGCACAAAATCGAGCAACAACACCTCGGCCGGGTGTGTCAGCAGGCCGGCCATCAACTCACGACTGCGAGCGTAGACCCCCACCACTTCAAAATCAGGTTCCTGTACCAACCGATTGACCAAACCATGCCGCACGATTGCATGATCATCCAGCAAAGCAATTTGTAGGCGTTTCATAAATGACGGAACACTCTGTATAGCGTGCAAAAAAATGGACAACAGCGCTGCCTCACTCTGAATAAGTTAAGGTCCTCTCAGACTCATCCATTTCATCAATTACATCCGTGCAACTGAACATCACACGCCACACGCTCACTCCCTATAACTTAACGCGCACAGGCTCACCATCGCAGTTAAAAAATGCGCCAATTCTTCACAATAACAACGGTATAAAACTTAATAGATCTGCGAAAAACTTAATATAAGAAAACTCCTAAAAACCAAGAGCTGACCTACACACATCAAGTTCCAATACTTACCTGCCCGCCAAACTTTACAGCCTCAGCCGTTCTTTTCCCGCTCAATCACAAAGTTCAAGAAGGCGTCTATTTCCATCGGGCGCGCCAGCGCATAGCCCTGCCCTACCCGGCAACCCAGGCGGTGCAGCAGGGGGATCGTGGACTCGTCCTCGATCCCCTCCGCCACCAGGCTCAGGTTAAGCAGACCTGCCCAGTTCACAATGCCTGCGATCACCTTGCGTGACGAGGCGTGCTGCTCGACACCGCGCACAAACGAGCCGTCGATTTTCATTTCATCAAACGACAGGTTCGCCAACAGCTTGAAAGTGGCTGCGCCGCTGCCGAAGTCATCCAGCGAAACCTGAAAACCCTTGGCGCGAATAGTGGTCAATGACGCCGAAAGATGCAGCTCATCCGGCTCCTGCACATCTTCGGTCAGTTCGACTTTCAGCAAGCGGCTCGGCAGATCTGCCTGGCGCATGCGCAAGGCCAGGCGCTCGGCAAAATTGGGGGTGCACAGGGTCTTGGCCGACGCATTCACCGCGATAGGGATCGTAATGTTTTCGCGCTTTAACGCTAGCATCACGCGCAGAGTCCACATCTCCACCAGGCTGAACAGCAACAGGTCCAGGCCGAGACGGTTGACCAGCGGCATCAACACCGCAGGCGGAATTTCACCAAAGCGCGGGTGCTTCCAGCGCACCAACGCCTCAGCGCCGACGATGCGCCGGCTCAGCAACTCGAACTGTGGCTGAAAGACAAAGCGCAATCCCTCGCCGGTGGTCAGGGCGTTGATGACTTCATCCTCAGCCAGCGACTCAAACGTCATGGCCTGCAGCTTGGGGTCCGGTTGAGCGAGGGTCAGCAGCACCGTGCGCAAGGCATCGCCCAGCTCCAGCGGGCCACCGTCACGCAAGATCTGCACGCTGATTCCCGCCGACTGCGCCAGGCGCGAATGGGATTCCAGTGCGCTGATGGCTACGCCGCCCATGTGCTTGACCCACAACTGCTTAGCGGGCGCTTCGCACGCCGGTGTAACTGTTGCTTCGATCAAATTTTCCTGCACATTCAGGGTGGTTTCGCCGGTCCAGAAAATACTCGGAAACTGCATTAACGTACCCGCGTCATGCAGTGCTTTGAGCACACTTGGCAACATCAAGCCATCGCCACACTCGGAGCGGATTTCGCACACAATGATGTCCACGCGGTGCTCGCTTAACCACGCCTGCAGCGCCTCCAGTGAGGCGACCGTGGCCAGCGGCGTGACCCCCATGCCACCCAACGCAGAGGCGAGGCGCAAGACACACGCAGGGTCGGTTGCCAACGTGATCACGCGCAGGGCGCTGAACTCGTTAGGCACGGCGGCATTTAAGATCATGACAAAGAATTTCCCGAGATTGTTTCAGCGAAAAAGCTTATCAGTGCCTAAAAAGAAGCAAATAGGAATGGGACTAAAAGCATAAAACTGAGGCGGTGGCGGGTCCCGCGAAAAGCGTGCAATAGCTCACATCAGGATTAATTGGATTCCAGCAACGGTCTGCCCGAGCGCTGTTTTATTTGCACATCCACCCGGTTCATGACGCGCGCCAGAATCGATCGGTCCGGAACACCGGAGGCAATAAAGCCGCAGCGTTGCGCCGTGACTGGATTATCGGGAAACGCTTGCAGGGTCACGCCCTGATAAATCAATGAATGCCTGACACACGCGTACTCCTCAAGCATTTGCTTAAACTGTGCGCCCGCCGCGTGCACGGTTTCTTCATTGATCACCAACAGATCGAATACATCTCTTGCGTTATCCAATAACGTAATCAACACCTTGAGGGAGTCGACAGGCACAACGCGGTGGTATCCCAAATGGCCAAGGTCTTTTTCAATACTCATTCGCCGGGTGGCATCGCTATCTACCAACGCGATCCGCAAACGTGGATTGGACATAAAAGCCCTCCTGATTGACATCAAATATTGCTGCGCGAGTTCAACTGGGTCGCCAGCCAGGCCAACGCGCGCGCAGCGTTCATGGGACGAGCACAGAGATAGCCCTGGGCCTCGTTGCATCCCAGCTTCAGTAATCCCAGGCGCTGGTTTTCGTTCTCGACGCCCTCCACCACCACTCGCATGCCCAGTGCCTCGCCCAGTGCCAATGTGCTACTGACCACGGCACGGTTGCGCGCACTGCTTTGAAGATCGCGGGTAAATGCGGCGTCCAGTTTGATTTCGGTAAACGGCAACTGGCACAGGCGCTCCAGCGAGGAATAGCCGGTGCCGAAGTCATCAATCGACAGGCCGGCACCCATCATGCGCAGTCGTATCAGGGTGTCGAGCACGGCGGGAGAAACTTCCAGCAGGCCGCATTCAGTGATTTCAAACGTCAGACGACACGCAGCAATGGCGTGGGATTGGAGTGAGTCGCAAAGACGCGGCAGTAATAAGCCATGACCGAGCTGGTCGGACTCCAGGTTAAACGCCAGCGATAGGAACTGCTCCTGCTCTGCCAACTGCTGCAAGAACTCAAGGCCTTGTTGCAACAGCGCGAAGAACAGTTCATCCAACGCGCCCACTTGAGCGAGCAGCGGCAAAAAATCTGCCGGATACAACAGGCCGTATTGTGGATGTTGCCAACGCGCCAGCACTTCAAAACCGCGCACCTGCCCCGTGCTCAAATTGAACTTGGGCTGGAAAAACGCCTTGAACTCATGCCTTGAAAAACCCCCAGCCACGCACGCCTTGCTCAAGAACCCAGACCGGCTGCTTCGGCGCGCCTGCTTTGTCGGCGCGCCAATCCTTTCCAGGTAGCGGCTGAGCATAGGCGCAATGGCGCTTGCTGGCACCGGGAAGTCCACATAACCCAATACACTGATGCCCAACAGGCCTGCCATGCGATCAATTGCATCGTGCAGGTCCGTGCCATGGGCGCTGAACATAATGAGCGCTTTAGCCAAGTGGCCACGGCCGAGCACTTCGATGGCCCTCAAGCCGTGTGCGCCCTCGTCCTTCAAGTTGCACAAGGCGATATCGACAGGCCCGGTACGCTCGAGCAACTCAACGGCCGCCGCGACATCGGTAACGGCGGCCACCTCTTCACACCCGACCTCCCGGAACACCTGGGTGGCAACAAGCCGCTTGAACGGGTGTTCTTCGATGACCAGAACACGAATAGGTAGGAAGGACATGGCAGAGCACACATAAGTGGGGATGTGCGAATTATCGGCAGACCTTCAGCCGGCGTATTTAGGAACGCTCCTAGAAAGAGCCAGAAATCTGTACGGCATTATCGGAAGCTAAAGCAATGCGAGCTCATCGGGACAAGGTAAAACACCGGCCTCCAAGCAGCCATTACCTTGCCAGTATTTACGCCAACTGATTCTGAGCTAGCCTTAACGCGCTGAGTCCTTTATGCGGTGAACTCATGGATACGTTAACGAAAGCCGAAATCGAAACGGCCCTTTCCGCTCGCCTTCCCAAGTGCGCGGTCAAGTGCGCGCTCAACGCGGACGGCAGCCTTTCAGTCACTGTAACGGCGCACGGTATGGACCAATTCACCATCGCCAATATCAACCGCGCCCACTATCACGGTCTCTCGGGGATCAACCGGCTTGTGCGGGAAATACGTGAGGAAATGGTCATAGCAAGGCAGTCTTTCTGGCTGTCATCGGTGGGGTAATTAATATGCGGGACTCTTCTGACGCAACGCTGCAACCGATCAAAGTTGACTACCTGCAAGACACGCTGTTCGGTGTGAACGCACTCGCCAGCGAGTGCACGGGGCAGCTTGTGCGCACTGCGCCCGGTTTGCAGTTGCGACTTGCGCCGCCATGGCCCGCGCAATTGCTGAAGGCCCACAGAGTGACCTTCGAATGGGACGGTCAGGCCTATCGTGGCGTGGTACAGCAGGCTGAATCCTTGACCAACGGCGACTTGCTGCTGGACATCGAACCGCAGCCGTAAACGCGCGCACTTGGCAGCATTAGGCGCGTTCACCCGCCAACGCCCGCTGGTGAAAATGCGGCAGCCATTTCAACGCGTGAAGAGACGCGGCCAACTGCACCTGCTCACGAGAGCCCATAAAGCGTTCCTTGCGACTGAACACACTCAGAGCCCCGCCGTTTCGATAAGCCCAGGCAAAACAGACAGTGCCTGGGGGAATGCCGTCCATCCCATCCGGCCCCAGCAGGCCAGTGGTGGCGACCGCCACATCGGCGGGGCTGTCGCGCAGCGCGCCGTGAGCCATTTCCTGGGCGACCTCACAGCTGGTGAGATTGAACGTTTCGATGGTGTAGGGGCGCACCTTTAACAGGCGCTGTTTCGCCTCTGGCGAATACACCACGTACCCGCTTTCGATCCATGAACCGCTGCCGTCGACCTGTGAAAGCAAGGTGATGATCTTGCCTGCGGTACACGACTCCGCCGTCGTGATGACCAATTGATGGTGCTTGAGGTATTCAACGATAGAAGCAGCGACCGACATGCTGAACGCTCCTGTGCAGAGGGGTGTTGCTGATTGATTTTTGTCAAAAAAATCGATTTGTAAAAAAGAATTTCGAAAATCTGCTGGGGTCTACAGAGGAACATCCCCCAGGAGACAGCACCATGAAGTTCGCGAAATTCTGCCAAAAACTCTCCAACCAGGCGGGCAGCTCAAAAACCTTTCTGACAGCCGTCAGCTTGATTGCTGTTTGGGCGCTCACCGGGCCTTATTTTCAATACAACGACACCTGGCAGTTAATCATCAACACCTCCACCACCATCATCACCTTCCTGATGGTGTTCCTGATCCAGAATACCCAGAACCGCGACAACGATATTCTTCATCTGAAACTGGACGAGCTGATTCGTGCCACCAAAGAAGCCCACAATGCGGCGTTGAGCCTGGATAAGCTCGGGTCGCGAGAGCTGCAGAAATTGCGCGAGCAATACAGCAAGTTGGGGCAGCCTAACGCGGTTGATGACAGCGGGCGGGAGGCGGATTCTTCCGGTGCTTCTAGTGGCCCAATCTGAGGCCTACATGGGTCTGCGTGCAGCGATCGATGGTAACCACGATGCGAAGCGAGCCGCTCTTGATCTTGCTCTGCTTTTGATCTCAGGCGCCCCGTTAAACCACGCTGGCCGAACGCAGGCTTGAATCCGTGGGCCGCCGTCAGGGCGGAACCCTAAGTGGCCGTTACCGCAGCAATGGATATGCACACAATCCAACTTTGTCGCCTGCCAGGCCGCCTTCGCGAGCAAGCCCGCTCCCACAATTTGATCGTGGGGCATCAGGTAGATAGGGGCCGGCTGGGAGGCCGTCATCGCAGGCAAGCCAGCTCCCACAGTTTGATCGCGGGGCATCAGATAGATAGGGGCCGGCGGTGAGGCCGTCATCGCCGGCAAGCCACATGCGTGAGTGTTCAACTCAAAGCATTTTGAACGCTCCGCACGCTCGTCTTTCCAACGAGAACAGGATTAAACCTGGCTTTGATCCTCGAGCGTGAACACACCGGCAACAGGAGGCAGCCGACCATGACTGACAACCCCACCCAACCCTTAGCCGCAGTAGCGATGCTGGCCCTGCTCAGCGCCTGCGCTGGCAACAACTCACCCTCGAATGTCGAGGCCCCCGGAAAACCCACGAAGCCCTCGACCCGAACGCTGGAAGCCGGCGCCGCCCTGCTTCAATCTCGCCCACCGATTGACGCACTGAACGCTTACCTGGACGGCTTTCACTTCTACAACGGCCATCCCGATGTACAAATGGAAGCCCATCACTACTGCGCAATCCTCAATGAAGAGGTTATCCAGTGCGTGATCTACGACGGCAACCGCAAGGATGCCAAGTTGATGGGCGTGGAGTACATCATCAGCGAGGCGCAATTCAACACGCTGCCCGCGCCGGAGAAGGCGCTGTGGCATAGCCATGTGCATGAAGTGAAGTCAGGGCAACTGGTGGCTCCGGGGATCCCAGAGGTGGCGGAGCATGCACTGATGGAGAAGCTGGTGCACACCTATGGCAAGACCTGGCACACCTGGCATACCGATCTGGATAAACGCCTGCCGCTGGGTGTCCCGCAGTTGATGATGGGGTTCACCGCTGACGGCCAGGCCGACCCGCGTATGGTCGCCGAGCGAGATAAACGCCTGGGCATCGACAGTACCGAAAAGAAAAAGGCTCGCGCCGATATCCCCGCGCCGCCCATCGCACCCGGTGCAGACGCGTGGCGCCAGGGCACGGTTATCCAGATCGCCGACCCAACCCAAAAGGCCCACCGGCACTGACGCCGCCATTCAGTCATTTGGATTGAACGATCATTTGCGGGCCCTTCTCTACCCAAGACCAGCCAAAGGAGGATGTCATGATGATTGATACCGCAACCGGAATGAGGCCTGGCGAGCGATACGCCGTGGAAAACCTGGAGCGCACACCGAACTTCAGCGGGTTTTTCCTAGACGGAAAGTACTACCTGGGCCCTGAACTGATGACGGCCGTCGGATGGCTTGAGGGCCAGACGTTTATCTATGATGAGCTCGACGCCACAGGCGAACCGGTGTTTCCCGACCGTGTCGCCGGCACTATCGAAAACCTGACCCTGATACTGACTGACGGTACCCATCTGCAACTGCACCCGGTGCCCGTCCACGTGCCCGAGGATTCGCCTGGTCTCATGCAGGCCAAAGGGAAACTGCACGGCAAAACCGTGGTGATCACCGGCGCCTCCAGTGGCATTGGCCGCGCGGCTGCTCACGCCTTTGCCGAGCAAAGTACCCGCTTGGTATTGGCGGCTCGGGATGAAAAAGCCCTGGAAGAGGTGGTCGAGGAATGCGCTGCGCGCGGCGCCGAGGCCGTCGCCGTTAAAACCGATGTAACCCATGGCGACCAGATGCGCGCATTGGCCGAACAGGCGGCGGCCTTCGGCAATGGCCGCATCGATATCTGGATCAACAACGCCGGAGTAGGCGCCGTCGGCAGTTTCGAGGACACGCCCCTGGAAGCCCACGAACAAGTGCTGCAAACCGACCTGCTCGGGTACCTGCGCGGCGCCCACGTGGTGTGGCCCTATTTCAAAGCCCAGCACCGCGGCATTCTGATCAACACCTTGTCGCTGGGCAGTTGGGTAGCCCAGCCCTATGCCGTCGCCTACTCAGCCAGTAAATACGGCCTGCGTGGCCTGACTGAAGCCCTGCGTGGCGAGCTGACTGATTACCCGGATATTCATGTGTGCGACATCTACCCCGCCGTGATGGACACACCGGGCTTTCGCGATGGTGGCAATTTTACCGGCCACGAGTTGACGCCACCGCCACCGGTCTACGACCCGCATAAAGTCGCGCAGGCAATGGTGGCTTGTGCGCTGCAACCCAGGGACAGCACCACGGTAGGCAGCGCTGCCACCGTGGCCCGTGTCGCGCATTTTCTGCTGCCTGGCTTTGCCCGGTTATCCGGCTGGCTCACCCGCCTCGGCCTGGAGCGCAGCCAGCGCGCCGCGACCTCTGCGGGCAACCTCTACACCCCGGCAAGCGGCGAACGTCGTGTCGAAGGCGGCTGGCGGCAAACCCGCCGTACGCCTTATGGGATGGTTGCAATAGGCGCAGCGCTGCTAGTGGGCGGTGTTGTCGTTGCGCGCAAATATTCAGCTCGTCACAAATGAACACGGCAAATCCCGAATGCCAGCCAGTCAAGCGCAGCGCCTCTGTGGGATCGGGCTTGCTCGCGAAGGCGTCGGTCCATTAGACATTGATGTGACTGATCCACCGCTTTCGCGAGCAAGCCCGCTCCCACATTTGATCTTCGTTGTCCCCCCTTTATGAGGTAACCCAGCATGTCTTACGACTACCAAGGTATTGCCAGTGTCATCACTGCCTCGCGCCATCTTGGAACACCCTCAGATGAGCGCCTCAACGAATCAAAAAACATCCAAATGACCAGTAGGGGTAAACCGACCATCGCGCGCTTGGACTTTGACACGCCAATGGATTGGCCTGGCAATCCCAACTTTATCACCGTCAATTTGCCCGACGGTTCCTCCGTCAGCGGTGTCATCGCCGAGCTGGAACGCCCAGCGAATGGCCCTGGATGGGTCACCTTTACGGTAGATGATTAAGCCTCATCCACGCCCTGCGCCCAGTCATCGAATTGTCGGACAACTTATTTGAATTATTTTTGACGTCAAATATCTGTAGTTCATGAGTATCAAGGAGGCCTCATGAAACACAACGACCTATTCACTATCGAGTACCAACTGCACGGCGAGCCCAAGTCTTTCATCGTGCGCGCGCCGCGCATGGACAATGCCGAGGCTTGGCATTGGGCCAGTTGTGACGCTGGTGTGGCGGTGATCCCCAAATTTGGGCAGCACACCTTCAAGCGTGTGTCCAAACCGATGGCGGAGAAATACGGCATTACCCAGGTGCGCTGGAGTGGCGCGGCACAGATTCAATGGGCGGAGGGCCTCAGAGGATGAACAGCCAGACTCTTGGTTACACAACGACAAACAGGCGGGACGATGAGGTCGCGCGAAACGCCGAGATGTTTTTTGAAGCGGATCGATTGGATGCCTTGGCGTACGAGATTATCGAGTCCTACAGCGGCGATGCGCAGACGTGGGCGCGCTTTACCGAGGCGAAGAAACGTGCGGATGCGCAGCGTACGGTGGCTTATCGGGAGTGGATGCGGATTCATCGCTCCAAGCGAAAATAACGTCAGCGGGCACGCATGACCTGACACTCCACGATCCAAATGTGGGAGCTGGCTTGCCTGCGATGGCGGCCTAACAGTCAACACAGTTGGGCCGGGTACATATCCGTTATTGAGGTCACGGCCA
>NZ_LYSO01000134.1:0-15515 GCF_001728935.1 Pseudomonas sp. AP42 | reverse complement strand
GCAAGAGCGGCTCGCTTCGCATCGTGGTTACCGTTGAGCGCTACAGAGTTGTGTAGATACCGATGCTGCGATGGCGGCCTGACAGCCTACGCCTATCTACCTGGCACCCCGTGATCCAACTGTGGGAGCTGGCTTGCCTGCGATGACGGCCTCCCAGTCGACACCTATCTACCTGACACCCTGCGGTTAAACTTGTGGGAGCGGGCTTGCTCGCGAAGGCGGCCTGACAGCCTACGCATGCCTACCTGACGGGCCAAGATCGTCTACCACGACAAAGTTGTGTAGATATCTACGGACTTATCGTGCTTGTTGGAAATCAATTTCCAAGAATCAAAGCCATCTGGTTGAACGCCAACGGTTAAGCCCCCTCCGATTTCAGCTGCCCACCTTATTCAACACAGTCTTGACCTGTTCCGGCGTGGCCTCATTTTTGTTCACAGCACTGGCATACCCTTTTACGACACCCCAGATATTTCCCCGCGCAGCACTGGCGAGTGCTTGATCAAAACCATCGACCCGGGTTTTGTCAAAACCATCCTTGGCCCCCTTGAGGGCCCCGACCACCCCCTGGTCTGCATTGCCGATGCCCAGAAGAATATTGCTGAGCCCTGGGATAAACCAGGTTCTCTTTCCAGCTGCGCTGGCAGCCCACTGCAGATTATCTTTGTTGGTGCCGTCGGCCTTCACATGGGTATCGCTGGTGCTATCCAGGCGGTGATCGTCGCGCAAGGCGTAATAACCCTGCTCCGTAAAATCTTTCCACATACCAGCCGGAGTTCCGCGCCGGGCATCACCGCTACGGGTGATTCCTTCAAGGTCGCCATTGCCATGGGCTTTGCCTCGATGTTCGCCGTCAGCCGATAAGGACGTATCAATATAGTTGAGCACCCGTGCAACGTTGAAGGCAGCATCCGCTCGTGCTTCAGGGGCTTTGTTATTGCTCGTCCAATCACCCAGAAGTTTATAGGCCAATGGACGATTAATATCTTTTTGATGACCGAGTTTTTTGAGGATCGGATTGTCGTTGATGATTTGTTCCGCAATGCGGTTATCACCCGGTGGACGGCCCGTGGCAAATTCCGGCTTTCGGCTCACATCCTGCTCAGGTTTCTCAATACCTTGCATTTGTTTATGTTCTTGGGCGATCTGCTCGCGCTGCGAGCCGGTTAACTGGCGTTTATCCCAGTCGTGACTGGGAGGCGCAGAACTCCAGACACTGGAAAAAACATTCGCTGCCACAATCGATGCCATCATAGGTAAGTCACTCGCTTATATCGTTATAAATTCCCTCTTGATAAAAGTGTCCTTACTTTCCCGATGCCCGGTCACAACCAGACACCCAATGAGTGGTGTCGGGGGCGTCATACGTTCCTCTATCAAGCTGATAGATATTTTGTCTGTACAAATAAGCCGAAGTATAAAAAAACGACTGGGAGATCAATCCTTGTCCGTGCTTTGACGACAGGTGCAGAATGGGCAATCGACCTGAAGAGTCCGAACCCAAGGAAACCGTATGAGCCTGTCCTTGTTAAGCCGCTACGCCTTCTTCGCTGTGTGTGTCATTTTCACCCTCGCCAGCCTCCCCTTTATCGAACATGAATGGCTGTGGCCGATCACGATAGTCACCGGTGTACTCAGCCTGATCGGCATTTTCGACCTGCTGCAAACGCCCCACGCGGTGCGCCGTAACTACCCGATCCTGGGCAATATCCGCTACCTGGTGGAAACCATTCGCCCGGAAATCCGCCAGTACCTGCTGGAGTCCGACAGCGACGCCCTGCCCTTCTCCCGTGCCCAGCGCTCGCTGGTGTATTCGCGGGCTAAAAACGAAACAGCAGACAAACCTTTCGGCACCCTGATTGACGTGTACCAGTCAGGCTTCGAATTTATCGGTCACTCCATGCGCCCTGCGCCCCTGAGCGACCCCAGCAGCTTTCGCGTGATGGTCGGCGGCCCGCAGTGCACGCAGCCGTACTCGGCGTCGGTGTTCAATATCTCGGCGATGAGCTTCGGCTCGTTGAGCGCCAACGCGATCCGCGCACTCAACCACGGCGCCAAGCTCGGCAACTTTGCCCACGACACCGGCGAAGGCAGCATCAGCCCCTACCACCGAGAAAACGGCGGCGACCTCACCTGGGAACTGGGCAGCGGTTACTTCGGCTGCCGCACAAGCGACGGCCGTTTCGACCCCGAACGCTTCGCCGTGCAGGCCCAGAACCCGCAAGTGCGCATGATCGAAATCAAGATGAGCCAAGGCGCCAAGCCCGGCCATGGCGGAATTCTGCCCAAGCACAAGGTCACCCAGGAAATCGCCGACACCCGCGGCATCATGATGGGTGAAGACTGCATCTCGCCGTCGCGCCACAGCGCGTTCTCCACACCAATCGAGCTGATGCAGTTCATCGCCCAGTTGCGTGAACTGTCCGGTGGCAAACCGGTTGGCTTCAAGTTCTGCCTAGGCCACCCGTGGGAGTTCATGGGCATTGCCAAGGCCATGCTCGAAACCGGCATCCTTCCGGACTTTATCGTGGTCGACGGCAAGGAAGGCGGCACCGGCGCCGCGCCGGTGGAGTTCACCGACCATATCGGCGTGCCGCTGCGCGAGGGCTTGCTGTTTGTGCACAACACCCTGGTGGGCCTGAACCTGCGCGACAAGATCAAGCTCGGCGCCAGCGGCAAGATCGTCAGCGCCTTCGACATCGCCAGCGTCCTGGCCATCGGCGCCGACTGGGCCAACTCGGCACGCGGCTTTATGTTCGCCATTGGCTGCATTCAGTCTCAGTCATGCCACACCAACAAATGCCCGACCGGCGTGGCGACTCAAGACCCGCTGCGTCAACGCGCCCTGGTGGTGCCGGACAAGGCCCAGCGCGTATTCAACTTCCACCGCAACACCCTGCACGCCCTGGCAGAAATGCTCGCCGCCGCAGGGCTGGAGCATCCGTCGCAATTGTCGGCCAAGCACTTGGTACGGCGCATGTCGGCGACTGAGATCAAGCTGTTTTCACAGCTGCATGTGTTCTTGAAGCCCGGCGAGTTGCTCACTGGGGAGGTGAACGGCGAGTTTTATTCGCGGATGTGGCAGATGGCCCGGGCGGATAGTTTTGAGCCCCATGAAATCGCTGCGGCCTAAAGGACACCTAGCATGTTGAAAGTCATCGCTGAAGACTTTATCAAGCCCGAACATCTGGAAACCGTGCGCCCGTGGTACGCCGAACTGGTGGAAAAAACCCGCCAGGAACCGCTGTGCATCGCCTACGAGCTGTTTGTCGATCAAAAAGACCCTGGGCACTTCGTCTTCATCGAACAGTGGCCCGATCAGGCAGCCCTGGATGCGCATTGCCAGACCGAGCACTTCACCCGTTTGGTACCGCAGATCAATGCGTATCAAGCCAAACCGTGCAGGGTCTTGCTGATGGACGCTTTCTGAGAATACCCCGCTTGTCTGAAACGGGTGCGCACTGTCAATTCTGACAGTAGATGATTTTGCTCTGATGCAAAACACTTGAAGGCATCAACCTTACCCATGGACGGGTGAACCATGCCTATACATGTTGCTTCATTGCTGCTCGCCTGCCTCCCACTGCTGGCGCTAGCCCAAGACGATCCGGTTGAACGCTTGCTGGCGCAAATGACCCTTGAAGAAAAAATTGGCCAGCTCAGCCAACTTGGCATCCAGGCTACGCCCACCGGCCCCGCCATTGATCAAGGCACGCAAACACAGATGCCCGTCACCCTGGTGGGGTCGGTACTGGGGGCGAATACCGCGCAACAGACCCGCCAGTTGCAAGAACAGGTGGTCAACGGCTCTCGCCTGCATATCCCCTTGTTATTCGCCTATGACGTACTGCACGGTTTTCGGACGGTGTTTCCAGTGCCATTGGCGCAAGCCTCGGCCTGGGACCCGGACCTGGCACAACGAACCGCACGCGCGGCAGCCGTAGAAGCCACCGCCAGTGGCGTGCATTGGACCTTTGCGCCCATGGTCGATGTTACCCGTGACCCGCGCTGGGGGCGCGTGGTGGAAGGCGCAGGTGAAGATCCGTTTCTGGGTTCTGCACTGGCTGCTGCCCTCGTGCATGGCTTTCAGGGCGCAGGTGCCCCTGATGTCTCTTCGATGCTTGCGACGGCAAAACATTTCGTGGCCTACGGCGCTGCCGAAGGCGGTCGAGACTATAACGTTGCCGACCTGTCGGAACGTACCTTGAGAGAAGTGTACTTACCTCCCTTCCAGGCCGCCGTCGCGGCCGGTGTCGATGCAATCATGCCGTCCTTCAACGAGTTGGCCGGCAGTCCCATGCACAGCCATACCGCCCTGCTGACCGGTCTGTTGCGCAAACAATGGGGGTTTACCGGCTTGCTGGTCAGTGATTTCAATGCTGTCTGGGAACTGGGCCCGCAAGGCATTGCCGCCACGGCGGCCGACACCGCACGGCTGGCGTTCACTGCCGGGGTGGATATCGAGATGGCCAGTCAATCCTATCGCCAACACCTGCCGACGCTGGTGCGCAACGGTCAGGTGTCGCGCAAAAGCGTTGACGACGCCGTGCGTCGGGTACTCAAGACGAAGCAACGCCTGGGGCTGTTCGATGACCCCTATCGGTACAGCGACGAAGCCCGCGAGCGGGCCAGCCAGCTCACGCCACAACACCGCGCCCTGGCTCGAGAAGCGGCGCAAAAATCCATCGTCTTACTGAAAAACAGCGGCGCATTGCTGCCGCTTTACAAACAGCCGGGCAAGGTCTTGGTTGTCGGCAGCCTCGCTTCGGACGCCAGCGCCACGATCGGCCCATGGGCCGGGGCCGGACGCGCCGAAGAGTCCGTCACTGTGCTGCAAGGTCTACGCAATGCAGTCGCACCTGGCAGCGAGATTGTTTACCTGCCCGGCGCCTCGCCCAGCAGCCCGCATGTCCAGGACATCAAGCAGGTCGAACACACGGCGCGTGAAAGCGACCTGATCATCGCCGTGCTCGGAGAAACCGCAGAACAGAGCGGCGAAGCCCATAGTCGCGCCGAACTCGGCCTGCCGGGTGGGCAGAATGCGCTGCTAAGCACATTGCTGAACACAGGAAAGCCGCTGGTCATCGTCCTGATGAACGGCCGCCCGCTGGTGCTCGATGAGTCAATCCAACAAGCGCCTGCCTTGCTCGAAACCTGGTTCCTGGGCAGCGAGACCGGGAATGCCGTGGCCGATGTGCTCTTTGGTGACGTTAACCCCAGCGGCAAGCTGCCAATGACGTTCCCACGTCATGTGGGCCAGATACCGATTTACTACGCGCATAAAAATACCGGCCGCCCACCCAGCGGTGATGGGAGTTACGCATCCGCCTACATTGATGTGCCCTGGACACCCCTGTATCCGTTTGGCTTCGGCTTGAGCTACACCTCCTTCGTCTACTCCTCTCCTCGCCTGAGTAGCCCTCGACTGACCTCCACCCAGACGCTGGAGGTTGAAGTCACCGTCACCAATACCGGCAAACGCGCCGGTGATGAAATCGTCCAGTTGTACCTGCGCGATGATGTTGCCAGCGTCACCCGACCAGTGCGCCGGTTACGGGGTTTTCGCAAAATTCATTTAGCACCGGGCGAAAGCCGCAGCGTCAGCTTTTCCCTGGGCCAACAGGACTTTGCCTTGCTCGACGAGCATTTTTCGCCGAAGGTCGAGGCCGGCAGTTTTACCGTCTTCGTTGGGCCGGATTCGACGACTACCAACCAGGCGCATTTCGAGGTGAGCGATACGCGCGGGTTGCCTATTGCGGGGCAGTCTGCCTCAAGGGCGTTGCCCCACTGAATATACCTACAAGTGCCGATGTGGGTGATGGAGACCAAGCTGTTCACGTAGTCGCCTGTGCTCTTAAAGCTCGGCGACTTACTCACGGGGTGAAGTGAACAGCAAGTTCTATTCGTACATGTGGCAGATGGCGCGGGCGGATAATTTTAGTCAACATGAACAGGCGCCGGAAACGGCACCATTCAAACCCACTCCCCTTAATACTCAACTTCAGGATTAAAGACGTTACAGACAACTATCGGCCACAGGACAGATGGCGACAAGCTGCACTTTATCTTTACCTATCCGTTGGGTACTGAGCAGTTTCCAATGCTTGGGAATTTTAAGTGTCAAGGTACCACCACCCTGCTCATCAACCAACCAGAGTCGACCTGACTCGGTCCTTAAAGACTCGAGATTTTCCACATAAACCTCGTCGGCCTTGTCTTGAAGCAACGTGGAAATTTGATATCCGTTAGGGCGCCCAGAGCTTCCATCTGTATGGGGCGGCGTGTACTCCATGGGCAGGCGCTGTAAACGATTGTAATAGACCATCGATAAATGCATGAAAGACTGCAACACCAACACACCGTCACCCGGCTGCGCAGTGCTATTGACATACTCAGCCAACTCCCCAAGTTGGTTGGTCTCCCAACATTCTTCGCAAAGCTTGTTATACACATGCCACAGGCCGAGCAACTCAACGACCACGAATAGTAGAACACCAACACCAAAAGCGATATTGCTTCGCCCCAATAGACGATCAAGCATTACAGCTATCACAAGAGGCAGCGCAAGCATGGCAAAAAACAAATATCGCGGATAAAACATAGGGTGAATCAATGACACCAATGCAATGACAACCACTGGACACCACACATAGACAACTAATAACACGCTATTTCTACCAACACTTTTGTCCATTACCCAAATGGCTATCGACCCCGCCCATACCATTAACGCCAGACCGTAAATCATCCAATCAGGCAGTGAAGCACCCTCGCTATAATGGAGAAAGAACCCAACTAAATCGACGACTTCATCGACACTCACTTCTGGCACCCAATCGACCGCAGAGTATCTCATTTGATTCAGAAGACTTGGCACCCAAGGCAAAAAACATAATACAATCAAAATATTGGCCAGCCACCAACCGCTGTTCTTTATATATTTATACCGCCCTGAACGCCACGTGGACTGCAAAACCAAATAAGTCCAATGAGAAAACATACACAAAGCCGCAAAATAATGAGTATAGAGCCCAGCAACCATCAAACCCGTATACACCAGCAATATACGTTTATTTTCTGGCTGCTTTAGCCAATAAACAAACGCAATTGTAGCGCCCAACATCAGCGCACCCAAGAGTGAATACATACGAACTTCCTGACTATAACGAACGGCACCCGGAAAAATCGCCAGAAGCACACCAGCCACTATTACAGCTCGCGGCGACATCAACAATCGAGCTAACCATATACCCAACACAACCGACGCCATACCAAAAAACAAACTTAAACTACGAACTGAAAACACACCTTCACCAAAAATATTGATCCACCCATGCAGTATCAAATAATAAAGTGGCGGATGAACATCTCGTGCAGTATGGAATAAAATCTCAGAAACCGACTTCACGCTCAGTAATACACTAAAGGCTTCATCCAGCCATATACCTGTTGTCGTCAGATTATAGAACCGAGCAATCGCCGCAACAAAAAAAACGACAAACCAAACCAATGAGCTCTTCCACAGTGCACCTTTCATGAGGCTATTATAAATATTACGTCCACTGCTTTCAGATGAGCTCATCAAATACCTCACTTACCTTCACTATTTTTGCAATCACATACCGCGGCCGATGCTTCGCCTCCATATAAATCCGTCCTACGTACTCCCCCAATATCCCGATCCCAATGAGTTGCACCCCTCCCAAAAACAAAATAGCCGTCATCAACGACGGATACCCCGGCACATCGTTTCCAAACAACACTTTGTCAACAATCAAAAAACCCGCATACATCAACGCCACCAGCGAAATAAATCCCCCTATATAGCTCCATAACCGCAGCGGCAACGTGCTGAACGACGTGATGCCATCCAGCGCCAGGTTCCACAGTTTCCAACCATTGAACTTGCTCTGCCCCGCCGCTCTGGGCGCGCGGTCGTATTCAACGATGGCAACCGTGAACCCTGCCCAGGACAACACGCCTTTCATGAATAACTGCTGCTCGGGCAGGGTCTTGATCACGTCGACCACCTTGCGGTCCATCAACCGGAAGTCACCGACGTTCTCCTCGATATGGGTGTAGGCGATACGATTGAGCAGGCGATAAAACAGGGATGCGCTGTGGCGCTTGAGGTAGCCGTCGCTGGTTCGATCCCTGCGCTTGGCCAACACCACATCGGCCCCTTTTTGCCATTCAGCGACCAGCTGGGGCACTACCTCGACCGGGTCTTGCAAGTCCACATCCATGGGCACCACCGCGTCGCCCGTGGCATATTCCAGCCCCGCGAACAAGGCAGCTTCCTTGCCGAAATTACGTGAGAAGTTGATCAGCATCACGTCGCTGTCGGCCATGGCAAGCGCCTGGGCATGTTCGGCGGTGCGGTCGGTACTGCCGTCGTTGATAAATACAATTTCGACCGCATGCTCGCGCAACAAGGGCTCATGCCGAATCGCGCGGTAAAACGCGCGCACCGTTTGTTCCTCGTTGAACAGCGGCACCACCAGCGAGATTTTCATTGTCCACGCTCGCGAAACACCACCCAGCGCGACAGCAAAAAACCGCACACCAGGCTGACCAGCGAAAACACCAGCACAGTGATAATCCCTGGCATACGCAGATGGTCGCCCAACCATCCCACAGCCAGGCTCAAGCCACCCATGCATGTCATGAACATCAAGTAGCGGCCCCAGGAAACGGGGCTATCAAACGTAAAGAGGGCATTGATGTAAAACGAGAAGGAGGCTGCCACACAGAACGCCAGCAAATTACTCAGCGCCTGATTCAACTCAAACCCTGCCCGGAACATGAAAAACAGCTGCCAATGGATCACCGTATTGGCGATACCGATCAGCGTGTAGCTGGAAAATCCTTTCCAGAGTCGAGTCATGTTTCAGTCCTGTGCGGCTACGCCAAGCAAGCCACGACCGCCCAACGCCGTCTACTGTCAACCTTGACAGGTACGCCCCAAGCGCAATTGAGACATTCAGCAATACCCAGCCTTTGCAATTGCTTACAAATACCGCCAACCTGCGCCCGCCCGACGTGCGGCGACGCCCGCGCTCACCTATCGTCATTCAACTACTTGTTCAAGAGCCCGCTGCCATGCTGAACGGACGCGACCCGCGCATCGATTTTTTTCGGGGCCTGGCATTGATCTTCATTTTCTGGGATCACGTGCCCCACAACCCCTTGGCCAATGTCACCGTGCAGAACTTCGGGTTCAGTGACGCCGCGGAAATCTTCGTATTCCTGGCCGGCTATGCAGCCGTGTTGGCCTACGGCAAGATCCTGCAGCGCGATGGCTATTTCATTGCCTGCCTGAAAATCCTGCGCCGGGTGTGGACGCTCTACGTGGTGCACATTTTCCTGCTGGCGCTGTTGATGGGCATCGTGATTTTCGCCAACAGTCATATCGAAACCCGCGACCTGGTGCAGGAGATGGGCCTGGAGTATTTCCTCAACAATACCCAACAGGCCTTGGTCGATGAGTTGCTGCTGCGCTTCAAACCCAACCTGACCGACCCGCTGCCGCTGTATATCGTGCTGATTCTCAGCCTGCCCATTACGCTGCCGTTACTGTTGCGTGCGCCCACGATCACCGTGGCGATCTCGCTGGCCGTATACCTGCTGGCGCCATGGCAGGGCTGGAACCTGCCGGCCAGCAACGGCGGCGTCTGGTACTTCAACCCCATCACCTGGCAGTGCCTGTTTATCCTCGGCGGCGCAGCGGCCTTGCGTTCGACGCCCCCTACCGAACGACGGCCACTGCTTCGTCAACCGTTGTTCATAGCGGCTGCGGCGTATGTGCTGACGACCTGCGCGATCACCCTCTCCTGGCGCTGGCCCGAGTTGCACGACGCCTGGATGCCGCGCGTAATTGGCGAATGGCTGTACCCCATCAGCAAGACCGACCTGTCACCGGTGCGCTTGCTGCACTTTCTGGCCCTGGCCTACGTCACCGCCAAATTGCTCCCCGGTGTCGGCTGGACGCAACACGGGCTGGCGCGACAACTGGTGCGGATGGGACGCTACTCCCTGGAGGTGTTTTGCCTGGGTGTGGTGCTGGCGCCGTTGGCGGACATGGTCAATGCCCTGACCGGCGATACCTTCGCCATGCAGGTATTCACCGCCCTGGTGGGGGCCGCCGTGATGAGCTTGTTTGCCGCGTGGCTGGAGTTCAACAAGCAATTGGACCAGCGGCGAGCCACCTCGCCCCAGTCTCCCGCTACATAATTAGCGCCTGGCCCATCCACCGGGGTGTTTCCATTTCTGTCTATTTAAGCAGTGAAAGGGCAGCCAACAAGCCTGCCCTCCTCGACAGGAAACCCACGGATGACCCCGCTGATTCTGAGCAAAAGCCTGCGCCAGGATGGCGACAAGCTGATGACCACTGCCTTGATCGAACATCTCAAGGCATCCCACTCCACGCCCTCCGAGACACTACCGATCCCCGCACAATGCTCGCTGGGCAACTGGTGGCAGGTGTACCGCCAAGCGTTGGAGCGTCCACAATTCCTGGACTGGGCCCAACGGCAGTCGCTGAACCTGGCCGACCTCACAGTACGCAACGGCACACTGCATACCCAAGGCAAAACCTTCACCCTTGACGACCAGAGTGATTGGTACCGGCTCGCTCCGCCGGTCCTGGCCATTGCCCAGGTGCTCGACCCCGACGCGCTGGGGCTGCCCGTTCCCGGCGAACACCTGGCATTGAGCGTTCGGCACATCCTGCGGTTTTACGGTTACCCACAGCCAAACACCCGTGCCCAACGAGCTACAGTGATAGATGCCCTGAGCCACCTCAAATCGTTTTTCTCGCGTGCTCAATCCCCTCTGTCAGAAGCGTTCCAGCAGTTGGAACAGGACCGTCAGACAGTGGCGCAACAGTTGCTGGCCGGGATCACTGTGCAGGATGAGGACGACCGGCCATTCAGCCTGTTCACTCTATACCGCACCCGATGCTGGCTGACCTCACGCTCGTTCTGGGCGAGGAGCATGGAAGCCGCCGCTGCTTTGCTCCAGGGCATTACCGCACATCCACAGTTCCTGGCCCTGGATCAAACCCAGGACCTGGTCCCAGGGCACTATTTTTTTGATGTCAGCCGACAGTCGATCAAAGGGGCGGGGCCCAGTGGTACGCCGCTCGAAATCCACTACGAGCAACTGGCACAGCTGCCTCTGGAAGGCGCTCTTGAACGTTTGCAAGACCTCGCAAACGCCATGCAACTGTCCATCTCCCTGGATGGAAAATTCAACCTGGCTCAACTGCTCACCTTGCATGAACTGCCTTTGCCCGATACCCGCGAAGCGGCCTGGGACCTGATAGAACAATTACGCATCCCGTCCCCCATCAACGTTCCGCCGATAGACGACCAGGCCGATTCCGACATGGCCATACAGGTGCATCGGCAATGGTTCACCGCGGAACATGAGCGCGACAACCTGGCTAATGCCCAAGGCACCCAGCCCGAATGGGCCATGCCGGTAAAACCTCGCCTGGGCAATTACTGGGAAGGCTTGGGCCTGCCCCAACCCGGCGCCTTGACGCTTTCGGCCGAGCAACGCCTCACGGTGATGAACATCACCCGCAAGTTTCTGCCACAGCCCAATCAAGGGCTGCTCGAACTGTTGATCACCGACCCGTTACCCGGGCCACCTGATGAACAGTTGCAGCAGCTATTGGCCCACCCAACCGCGCAAAAACTGGCTGATCAATTGATCGATGCGCTGCAATGGTACGGTCATGCCCCTGGTCAGTTGGCCAACCGATCCAGTCGTGACACCTTGCTCCTGAGCGCTCTGATCCTGGATCTCGACCCCCAGGCCGGTCAGAGCCGCTACACCATCGTTGGCCTCAACCTCAATCAGAGTGACTGTTGGGGGCATCGCTATGCGGACCTTCGTCGCACAGTAGAACTGCACCTGATCGAGAGCGGTGTCGCCACTTCGCGCTCCACCGCACTGGCCGCGCACCTGTTGCTGGCAGGTATCGCCCCGGAGTTTCTGGTAGGTCAGCACCCAGACTCGCTCTACTTCATGACCTCCCATGCCTGGCTGCTTTTAAAACAAGGGGTGATGCTCGCAGAAGCGCTCGTCTGCGGCTCATCACGGCACCTGCGGTTCAGCGATATCGTAGCGCTCGCCACCCAGGAGCTGGACGCCGCCGAACAACCCCTGTGGCGTACTCACTACACCACCAGCACGTTGATTGACTGGGCTGTCGCACAAGGCCAACTGTCACCTGTGAATGAACACAGCACTTACAGCCTTCAGAGCATCAACACGCTTCAAAATACGCTCATAGAACGTGTCGACACGTTGGGGGCCGCGTCCAGCACCTTACGAACCCCCCTCATTACACGCCGCCGTATTGCGCTCAATGACCTGAAAAAAATATTCCGGGGAAACCGGCTACTGAAGAAGAAATGCCTGCGCTGGGCACAAGGGCCACAGCGCAGACCTTCTCACCTTCCAGCCCCCGGCGCACACCTGCAATCGCTGGTGGACCTGCACATGAGTGGCGCATTGCAGCCTTTGGCCGAGCAGTGGAATTCTGTAGACCCGGCGCTGGATTTGGCCGAAATGAAACAGCACTTTCGCCGCCTTGGCGACGTCAACACCTTGTTCAACGAAGCCAGCATCGCTCATGTCGCAAGGCTCAAAGAGGCCTACACCACCGTCATCCGCTACCTGCTCGCACAATTACCCTTGGCGGACCGCGTGCACTTGCAAAAGGCCGCCGTGCAACTGCTGGTGGTGAGGCGACCGGCGAACAAACCCCAGATCGAAGAACAACCGGGGGAGAAAATGGCCCGTACCGGCCGCTTCGGCGTGATCCTGCGCTGTGAGGCCTTGAACGGTCACCATGACTACGAACTGTTCCCGCTGTTGAACCTGGCGTATAAAAACCTCCGCCTTCCACACACTCTGGAGCTGGGAGGCACACCATTTACCATTCAGACTGGCAATGTCCACAGCACACAGCCGACCTCGCAGCTGCATATCGGCAGCTTGCTGGCCCTTGACGAAACAGCCTACCTGACCGGCAGCCCGCCCAGAGCAGATCAGTCTTCAAGCGTAATCATCGATCGGTTGTGGCGTGTCGAGGCCACAGAGGCCACCACTGAGGCGCTGACTTTCGATTCGCCAAGAGCCTTGACCCTGGCGAAGGCCATCGTCAATCAACACTTCTTCCAGGACATCGACACCCTGGTGGCACAAGCCAGAGGCTCAACCCTGCTGGAAGACCGGCAAAAGACTGCTGAAGCGGTGTACCAGGCTTTACTGGGCCTGATCCCGCTGTGGTCATGCACTCGGGACTTGGCCTCGGGCGATACCAAGCGCATGATCGAGGGCGGCTATGGATGCTTCTTCGATGTGTTTGGCCTGCTCGCACCCACCAAAGGTTTATTGCTCTCCAGCATCGCGCGTCTGGGGAAAGGCGCACCCGCCTACATCAAGCTGCTGCAACTGACCAAGCTCGGTGCCACGTACCTGAATGCAGTATTCAATCCTTTCGACAGCTTGCCGTCGTTACTACGCCTGGGCCGCCATGGCCTGGTACACCTGAATCAGGCCGGCATGCGTGCGTTGGAGGGAGCGGTCCGGCATACACGCCTGCGGCTGAACCCAGGCCCCACCGTTGACTACACCCGCCTGCTCAACAGCGCCGACATCGCACCGGCCACCCTGACGCGCGCCGATGGGATGGCGCAGGTGCTGGCGATAAAACGCTCCAGCGCCTGGTACGCCTTCGACCCTTTCAGCGCAAGACCTTACGGGCCGCCGCTTGCAGACCTGCGGCTGGACACGGCGATAACGGTCATCCCGCACCAATCGGTGGATGGCTATAAGGCCAGAATTACCGAACCGCTGTTCAAAAAACCACCGCTGCTGATTCAGCGTGCCCACGCCACAGACCTGCTGGACCAAAATCGTGTATGGCGCTTGCCCCACGAGGCACACACGCACATGGACGAACTCACCTCGCCGGTACATGCCTGGCACGTAGACACCTTCGATCACCTGTGTGCGATCCGCAGAAAAAAACGCAACCTCATCCCCATCGTTTGCTTCACCAAACGCCTGTATGAGTTTGCACATTCGATTCACTTGCGCCGGGTCCAGGCACTGGACCACGTTCGACTGATACCAGCCCCGGTGATCGACGGAAAAAAGCGCCAACTGGTCTATCACCGACGCATCCATGAAGTCACACCGCGCGTTACCGAGTTCGAACTGACACCCTTGCCTGCGTCGACGCCCCTGACCTACAAAACCAACGTCATCGGCAGACGCATTGATAACGAGCCCCAGTTCGGCCTGCCCGGTGACGATTTTGACAACGTGCTCAGCCGACAGACCCAGGTGGTGGAACTCAACGGCATCGTTGACGGCATCAACGACAGCCGTACCCTCAGAGCGCTGCTGGTCAGTGTGCCGGGCAAAGATCATTGGGTGGTCGAAGCCGATGTTGGCGTCTTTTACCGAGCGCCCGCAACAACCACAGGATCGAGCGTTGTGCACTTTGAACAACTGGATTACAGCGTTGGTGGCGAGCACGTCGTACTGATCGATGCCTTCGGTGAGCGCAAGAATCAGTTTTTGAAGGCAGCACAGCTCATACCCGACCAGCCGTTGGTGGCACTGCCGACGCTGGAAGTCCTGTATCGACAGTTAGCTCACCGTGGCTTCAGCGCCGAAAAAATTGCCCTCTTGCGTCAGCGTGTCAGCGGCCTTCGAACCATCAAGCAACGCGAGTTGCTGCTCAACCTCAGTGATCAAGGGCGCAGCCTGAACATCAACTTCGTATCCCGGCCTGTGCAGCTCGACATCTGGCCACCGCGGCCAGGCACGACGCCGCATCCCAGCCCCGCGCAAATCAATCGCTACCTGGCCGAACAAGCCAACGCCAGCACCGCGGCGCTGGTAGAGAGAACCCAGCTCAAGTCCGCCAATGTCCACGGGGCCACGCTGGATGAGCTGCGCCGGGTTCAAGAGGCACAATCGGTGGTGATGTGGGAGTACAGCAAGATCGGCCAGCCGAACTACACGGAGATCATCCTCAAGACCGGTGCCGGCAATTGCGACCAGATGGCCCATGTTGCCTGTGAAATGATTCGAACCAATGGCGGTACGGCTCAGGTCTGGGTCTGCCAGGTTCATACCTTTGTGGTGGTGGGCACGATCCCCACAGGCTTGAGCCAGACGCTGGACTTCCAGGAGACCGGGTGGGCCGATCTATGGATCAGCGACCCTTGGGCAGCCATCACTTGCCCGGCAAAGGACTACATGAGGACACTGGAGATCAAGATGATTACCTGGGACCTGGAAGATATCCTGGTGTTTTTCTACGACGGGAATGCCTATCGCTGGGAGCGGGCTAATCACCCGGACTGGTTGCGGTTGTTACTCACCACGACTAAAAACCCAAAGCCATAACCGTCGCGAGCAAGCACGCTACCCTGTCTCTGATCCGGTAACCACGATGCGAAGCGAGCCGCTCTTGATCTTGA
>NZ_LYSO01000133.1:0-15652 GCF_001728935.1 Pseudomonas sp. AP42 | reverse complement strand
GTACCCGGTCCAACTGTGTTGACTGTTAGGCCGTCTTCGCGAGCAAGCCCGCTCCCACAGGTTGATCGCGGGGTGCCAGATAGATGGGCGTCGGCTGTCCGGTCGTCACGGGAGCAAGCTCCCTCGCCACAGGTTTAGCGTCGTACCGAAGTTGTGTAGATACCTATGCTGCGATAGCGGTAGTGGCTCCTCCTAAAAATGCCAGGCAAAAAAAAGCCCCGCATTCAGCGAGGCTCTTTTCCGGTGCATCAGCAATCAGCTGCCTTTGACGGCCTTACCGTCAACAGTGCCATCCTGCAGCATGATGTTGTATTCCTTGCCATCGGTCTCAACCTGACGCAGGGCAACCAGGATGCCGCCCTGGTTCTTGGCAAACCACATCTGGGTGATGCGCTTGCTCTGCGACGGGTCGCGCACGCGCTCGACCTTGATCGCGTCGATCGAACCGACTTTGGTCTTGACCTTTTCCGAGCCGATCACGCGGAAGTCGTAGGTATCGGTATCGGTACCCTCAACCACGCGGTAGCTCATGCTCTTTTTGCCCGCAGCCACATCACGCTGCAGGGCGAGTTGATAGGTGGACTTGTCGAGCATGCCGCTTTCGAGAGTGACATTGACCGGGTCTTTGTTTTCAAAGCCGGTGACTTTCTTGGCGCTCTGGTCGAAATCCAGGTTGATCTTCTTCGCCTTGCCCAGGCCGCCGCGTTCGAAGCTGTAGCTCTTGGGTTGCAGGGTGTCCTTGTCGAACAGGATCACACTGGTTTCGGTCAGGCTGGCAATCATCATCGAGGCCTTGAAATTCAAGGTCCAGGTACCGTCGCCATTCTTGGCCAGGCTGCGTTCAGCCGAACCGCTCATGGGCAGTTGTTTCCAGTCGGCGGTGTAGCTGACGGAGAAGGGGTGAAGGTCTGCCGCTTGTACGGCAGGCAAAGCGAACAGCGCAAAAGCGAAAAGCAGGGCGCGACGCATAAAATCTCCTAGGTTCGAATCAAGTGGCCGCTGGCCGCGAGTAACTGGCCGTCCAATAATGCACCCTGGTCGCCAAGAATCAACCGTCCTTCGGCAAACCAGCGAACAGCCAGCGGGTAAATCCTGTGTTCCTGGGTATGAACCCGTTGCGCAAGCGTCTGCGCCGAGTCGCCTGACTCTACCGGAACCACTGCCTGTACGACCAGAGGCCCGCCATCGAGTTCCTCGGTCACAAAGTGCACGCTGCAGCCATGCTCACTGTCGCCGGCGTCGAGGGCGCGCTGGTGGGTGTGCATGCCTTTGTACTTGGGCAGCAGGGAAGGGTGGATATTGAGCAGGCGCCCCTCGTAGTGACGGACGAAATCTGCGCTGAGGATGCGCATGAAGCCGGCAAGGACCACAAGTTTGGGGTTGAAGGCGTCGATCAGTTCGATCAAGGCGCTGTCGAAGGCCTCGCGACCGTCGAACGCCTTGTGATCCAGGGAGCGAGTATCGATACCCGCGTCACGGGCGCGTTGCAGACCGTAGGCGTCGCTGCGGTTGGAAATCACCGCAGCGATGCGCACCGGGCTGTCGCCGGTGCGCGTGCTGTCGATCAGGGCCTGCAAGTTACTGCCGGTGCCGGAAAGCAGCACCACGACATCACAGGTCTGGGGCATCAGTGAGCCTTGAGGTTCTTCAGTTCAACCTGGGCTGCGCCTTCGGCGGCAGTGGCGATCTGGCCAATGACCCAAGGTTGCTCGCCGGCTTCACGCAGCACGTTCAGCGCGGTTTCAACGTGTTCCTGCGCAACGCAGATCACCATGCCCACGCCGCAGTTGAGCACGCGGTGCATTTCGGTTTCGTTGACGTTGCCTTTTTCCTGCAGCCAATCGAAGACTGCCGGGCGCTGCCAGCTGGCCACGTCGACAATCGCCTGGGCGCCTTTTGGCAGGACGCGCGGGATGTTGTCCAGCAGGCCGCCACCGGTGATGTGGGCCATGGCCTTGACGGCACCGGTGTCCTTGATCAGCTTGAGCAGTGGCTTGACGTAGATGCGGGTCGGCGCCATCAGCAGGTCGGTCAGTGGCTTGCCGTCGAGCTGGATGTTCTCGATGTCGGCGCCGGACACTTCGATGATCTTGCGGATCAGCGAGTAACCATTGGAGTGCGGGCCGGACGATGGCAAGGCGAGCAGGGCGTCACCAGCGGCTACTTTGGAACCGTCGATGATCTCGGCTTTTTCCACCACGCCGACGCAGAAACCGGCCAGGTCGTAGTCTTCGCCTTCGTACATGCCTGGCATTTCAGCGGTTTCACCGCCCACCAGGGAGCAACCCGACAGTTCGCAGCCAGCACCGATGCCGGTCACGACCTGGGTAGCGGTCTCGACATTGAGCTTGCCGGTGGCGTAGTAGTCGAGGAAGAACAGCGGCTCGGCGCCGCACACCACCAAGTCGTTGACGCACATGGCGACCAGGTCGATGCCGATGCTGTCGTGCTTGTTCAGGTTCAGGGCCAGGCGCAGCTTGGTGCCCACGCCGTCGGTGCCGGACACCAGTACAGGCTGCTTGTAGCCGGCCGGGATTTCGCAGAGGGCGCCAAAACCGCCCAGGCCACCCATGACTTCAGGGCGCGCAGTGCGCTTGGCGACGCTCTTGATGCGTTCGACCAATGCTTCACCGGCGTCGATGTCTACACCGGCGTCCTTGTAGCTCAGGGAGGGTTGCTTGCTCATGATCCAGGCCTTTAGGGGGGATTTCTGGGTAACGACCGGGCGGGCGGGGGCTTTTGAAAAGGGCCCTGCCGTTGACGGTCTGCGAAGGCGCGCGATTTTATCAGGCTTGAGGGGCAGCGGCCATCCTCGGGCCGACGGGCAGGGCATATGAGCTCAAAAAAATGCAAATCGGGCCGGTAATCGTGCGTATTAAGGTATAGCCTTGAACTCGCTAGCGTTATGACAGTATGAAAACTTACCGGGACCCTGTGAATGTTTTACCGGTCGCTGTGTCACAGCCTTGCCAAACCGAGATCACGCGGTCTGTTCCAACCGCTAAATTTGTCGTTCGGGAATCTTCCATGCGTCTGTGTAAATTCTTCTTTGTAGGCTGCTTGTCGTTGGTCAGCCTGGCGAGTCATGCCGAAACCCTCAATGGCCTCTATCAAGTACTTGAACCAGTCAGCAGCCAGTCGCCCCAAGAGCGCGACCAAGCCACCCAGCGTGCCGTTCAGACCCTGGTGATCCGCCTGACCGGCGACGCCAAGGCCGCCGATGGCCCGGGCCTGGCGGCGATCCGCAAAGACCCGCAACAAATCATCAGCCAGTACGGCTACGACGCCGGCCCGCCGGAAAGCCTGCAAGTGGACTTCGACCCGGTCAGCACCGACCGCGCCTTGCGTGATGCGGGCCTGTCGATCTGGGGCAGCAACCGGCCGTCGATCCTGGGTTGGTGGCTGAACGATTCAACTGAAGGCAGCAGCCTGGTCGGCGATGGCCAGGCCGTGGCCCAGGCCCTGCGCCGGGCCGCGCAACACCGGGGGCTGCCGCTGCGCTTGCCGTTGGGAGACCTGGATGAACAGGTAGTCGCCACCGCGCCGAATCTTGAAAGCTCGGACGCCACGCCTTTGCGTGCAGCGTCCGAGCGCTACGGTGCCGATGCGTTGCTGGCGGTGCATGCGCGTCAGGAAGGCAGTCAATGGCAGGCCAAATGGCGCCTGTGGCTGGGCGACAAGGCTGAGGAGGGCACCGCCCAAGGCGCTGACACTGCCGCGCTCGCCGATGCGGTATTGCTGGCGGTCAGCCAAAAGCTGGCGCCACGCTTTGCGGTCAAGCCGGGCGTGAGCACTGAGCAACTGCTTGAGGTGCAAGGCATGAACCTGGAGCGCTACGCCGCCCTGGGTCGCTTGCTCGAGCCCTTTGGCGGCCAGCCGCAGTTAGTGGATGGCAACCGGATTGTGTATCGCGTCAATGGCAGCGCCGAACAACTGCGGACCCAATTGAGCTTGGCCAAGCTGCAGGAAATTCCTGCTGGCGAAACCTTGGCCCAGCCCGTCGTGGTCGATGGCGCGCAACCGGCTGCTGCACCTGAGCCCCAGGCGCAACTGCGTTTTCGTTGGTAAACGGTGTTCCTCCTTCTATATAGAAGAAGGGCGTAGATAACAGATGGAGTGGTATATGGCGGATACGCGTCGTTGGGTGTGGCTTGGCGGGATTGTCCTGCTGTGCGTTTTTGTGTTCTTGCTGCATTCGATCCTGACGCCGTTCCTGGTGGCGCTGCTGCTCGCCTATCTGTTCGATCCGGTGGTGGATCGCCTGGAAAAAGTTGGCATGTCGCGCACCTGGGGCGTGATCACGGTGTTTGCGCTGTTCACGTTGATCATCACGGCGCTGGTGTTGATATTGGTGCCGATGTTGGCCAAGCAGCTGTTCCGTCTTTATGAACTGGCGCCGCAGATGCTCGACTGGTTGCAGCACACGGCAATGCCGTGGGCCCAGTCCAAGTTCGGGCTGGCGGATGGCTTCTGGAAGTTCGACAAGGTCAAGGCGGCCATCAGCGAGCATATGGACAAGACCACCGACATCGTTACGGTGGTGCTCAGCCAGGCAACCGCGTCGAGCCTGGCGCTGATCGGCTGGTTGACCAACCTGGTGCTGATCCCGGTAGTGGCGTTCTACCTGCTGCGAGACTGGGACATCATGATGGCCAAGATCCGCAGCCTGCTGCCCCGTGACCGCGAAGAGCGCGTGGTTTCCCTGGCGGCGGAGTGTCATGAGGTGCTGGGCGCGTTCGTGCGTGGCCAGTTGCTGGTGATGCTGGCGCTGGGCGTGATTTACGCTGCCGGCCTGATGGCGATCGGCCTGGAGCTGGGGCTGTTGATCGGCTTGATCGCGGGCCTGGCGGCCATCGTGCCGTACATGGGCTTTGTGATCGGCATCGGCGCGGCGTTGGTGGCGGGGCTGTTCCAGTTTGGCGGCGACCTGTACCCGATGCTGGGGATTGTCGCGGTGTTCATGGTCGGCCAGGCCTTGGAAGGCATGGTGCTGACGCCGCTGCTGGTGGGCGATCGAATCGGCCTGCACCCGGTGGCGGTGATCTTTGCGATCCTGGCGGGTGGCGAGCTGTTCGGCTTTACCGGCATCCTGCTGGCGTTGCCGGTGGCGGCGGTGATCATGGTGCTGGTGCGCCATGTGCACGACCTGTACAAGGATTCGGACGTGTACACAGGGGTGGATGAGCCCGAGTTGTAATCGCAATGTCACAAACCCGGCCCTGGCCGGGTTTGTTGTTATTGGCGCCGGGTGCGTCAAACAATTCGCGTAAACCTGCGAGTTAACGCAAACCTTTGATTTTGCTTGTGGTCTGCTGCATTGTGCGCCCGGCGTCACGGGTATAAACTTTGCAAACTTTACACAGAGGCCACTAACGGTTCGATGGGAGCCGTTCAGTCAGCATGAAACCGATTCAGCTGCCCCTAGGTGTGCGTCTGCGTGATGACGCTACCTTTATCAACTACTACCCAGGCGCCAATGCCGCTGCACTCGGCTATGTCGAGCGGCTCTGCGAAGCCGACGCCGGGTGGACTGAAAGCCTGATCTATCTGTGGGGCAAGCATGGCGTGGGGCGCACCCACCTGCTGCAGGCCGCGTGCCTGCGTTTCGAACAGATGGGCGAACCGGCGGTGTACCTGCCCCTGGCAGAGTTGATGGACCGCGGCATCGGCATCTTCGATAACCTTGAGCAGTACGAGCTGGTATGTCTCGACGACCTGCAGGCAGTGGCCGGCAAAGCAGAGTGGGAAGAGGCGCTGTTTCATCTGTTCAACCGCCTGCGTGACAGCGGCCGACGCCTGCTGATTGCCGCCTCTACTTCTCCCCGTGAGCTGCCAGTGAAGCTGGCTGACCTCAAATCGCGGCTGACCCTGGCGCTGATCTTCCAGATGCGCCCGTTGTCCGACGAGGACAAGCTGCGTGCGTTGCAGCTGCGTGCTTCCCGCCGTGGCCTGCACCTGACCGACGAAGTCGGGCACTTTATTCTCACCCGTGGTACCCGAAGCATGAGTGCGCTGTTCGATTTGCTTGAACAGCTCGACCAGGCTTCTTTACAGGCGCAAAGAAAATTGACGATCCCTTTCCTCAAAGAAACCTTGGGTTGGTAAGGTCTTGATTTTCCATATGTCGGCATTTTCAAGGCGTCAGAAAACCTGCGTTTGAGCCTTAAGGGCTACGCAGCTGAAGCAATAAATGGAATCACGGCTTAGATGGCATAGTCGAAACGATAAGTCACATAGATCGCGATTGAATTTGCAAATCGATGTGATAGAGGGCATAGTCTCGGCTTCTTTACACATCAGCCACGGTCGTGCCCATGCTAAATCGCTTCGCACCCCTCGTGCCTCTCGCACTCGTTACCCTGTTGTTTGGTTGCGCCTCCCATCCTCAGCAGGTGGCAGAACAGCAAAAACCACAGGTTCAAAATCAGGCAAAGTTCGTTGCTGCACAGTCTGCTTCTGTTTATGAAGAAGAGGTGGCAACCGAAAAAGAACTCGCCGAGTTCTCCGACAGCAAGCCTTACCAGCTGCCACTTCTGGCCGACAGCATCCTTGAGCGCGGCATGTCCCTGATCGGTACCCGTTACCGTTTCGGCGGCACCTCGGAAGCCGGTTTTGATTGCAGTGGGTTCATTGGCTACCTGTTTCGTGAAGAAGCCGGCATGAATCTGCCGCGCTCCACGCGGGAGATGATCAACGTGAATGCACCGTTGGTCGCACGAAACAACCTCAAGCCCGGTGATCTGCTTTTCTTTAGTACCAGTGGTCGCGGTCGTGTCAGCCACGCCGGTATCTACCTGGGCGATAACCAGTTTATTCACTCCAGCAGCCGCCGCAGCGGTGGTGTTCGGGTCGATAACCTGGGTGACAGTTACTGGAGCAAAACCTTCATCGAAGCCAAGCGCGCACTCGCCATGGCCCCGACCACGGTTACCGCTAGTAAGTAAAGTTAAAGTGATACTTGAAGTTTGACGTGTAAGCGCTAGAATCCCTGGACATTGTTGTCATCCGTTCGCGCGAGCTTTGCTTGCGCGTTCTGGTTTTCAACGTTCGGCAGCGAAAGCCGCATCCAGACCAGGATTGTTCTGCACATGTCGACCTCGGCCCGCCTGATGCTTATTGTTTGCGCCGCGCTGCTCAGCGCCTGCGCCAGTCGCACACCGCCGCCCGCGCCCGTCGCGGTCAAGCCTAAGCCGGTGTTCAACTATGCCACCCAGAATTTCTCGCCAGCTGCCGAAGACGTGCTCTTTCGTGCGCTGGGCCTGGTCGGCACGCCTTATCGCTGGGGCGGCAACACACCGGACTCGGGTTTTGATTGCAGTGGCCTGATCGGCTTTGTATTCCGCGACGCTGCTGGCATCTCATTGCCGCGCACCACCCGTGAACTGATCGTGATGCGTGCCCAGGACGTCAGCGAACAAAACCTGCAGACCGGCGACCTGCTGTTCTTCGCCACCGGTGGTGGTTCGCGGGTCAGCCATGCGGGCATTTATGTGGGGGAGGGGCGCTTCGTACACGCGCCGCAAACCGGCGGTACGGTGAAGCTGGATACGCTATCCAAAGCGTATTGGCAGAATGCCTACCTGAGTGCCAAACGGGTACTGCCGGGGAACCTGGCGCGTAATCCCTGAATCAGTAAAACTCCAAAATGTGGGAGCGGGCTTGCCCGCGAATGCAGTGTGTCAGTCAACGGGTTAGTTGGCTGGGCCACCGTAATCGCGGGCAAGCCCGCTCCCACATTGGTGTGTGGCGGTCTACTTAGCGCTCGAAACCCGCCAAACCTTATTGCCCACATCATCGGCCACCAGCAAATCCCCTTGCTGATCAATCACCACGCCAACCGGCCGGCCCATGGCTTTCTCATCGCTATCAAGAAACCCCGTCAGCACATCCACCGGTTGCCCTTTCGGCTGGCCCCCCTCGAACGGCACGAAAATCACCTTGTAGCCACTGTGCGGCTTGCGGTTCCAGGAACCATGCTGGCCGATAAATGCGCCATTACTGAAGGGGGCGGGCAGTTTGCTGCCCTCGGCGAAGGTCAGCCCCAGCGACGCAGTGTGAGGGCCTACCGCATAGTCGGGAGCGATGGCCTTGGCGACCATGTCCAGGTTCTGCGGGGTCACACGCACATCCACATGCTGGCCGTAATAGCTGAACGGCCAGCCATAGAAGCCGCCATCCTTGACCGAGGTGATGTAGTCCGGCACCAGGTCACTGCCAATTTCATCGCGCTCGTTGACCGCCGTCCACAGCTCGCCGCTCTGTGGTTCCCACGCCATGCCGTTGGGGTTTCGCAGGCCGGAGGCAAAAATGCGGTGTTGGCCGCTGGCGCGGTCGACTTCCCAGATGGCGGCGCGGCCCTGTTCGGCTTCCAGGCCGTTTTCGCCGACGTTGCTGTTGGAGCCGACGCTGACGTACAGCTTGCTTCCGTCCTGGCTGGCCACCACGTTTTTGGTCCAGTGGTGGTTCAAGGGGCCACCGGGTAAATCCACCACCTTGGTGCCGGGGGAGGTGATCGCGGTTTCACCCGGCTGATAGGGAAAGCGCAGCAACTTATCCGAATCGGCCACATATAAGTCGTTGCCCACCAGGGCCATGCCAAACGGCGAGTTGAGATTCTCAAGGAACACCGTGCGAGTTTCTGCCACGCCATCATGGTCGGCATCGCGCAGCAAGGTAATGCGGTTCGGGCTCGGCACGCCGGCGCCAGCGCGGTCCATGACTTTTTCCATCACCCAGCCACGTACGCCTTTGGCGTCGTCCGGTTTGGGCGGTGCATTGGTCTCGGCCACCAGCACGTCGCCGTTGGGCAGCACGTAGAGCCAGCGCGGGTGATCCAGGCCTTCGGCGAACGCAGCCACTTGGGTGCCTGCGGCCGCGATTGGCTTGGCGCCTTCGGGCCAGCCGATGGCCGGGGCGATATTGACGGTGGGGATCAGCGTCTTGTTCGGCTCCGGCAGCCGGGGCGAGGGCCCGGTGCCGTCGGCGACCTGCAGGGTCGAGCTTTCGCCGCACGCAGCGAGGCTACCGGCGAACATGATCAGTAGGGCGAGTCGGGTTTTAGGCATGGTTTTCTCCTTGATACCTGTAGGGGTAGAGAAGCACGAACGGCGGATGGTTCAAGTACAAGCCCAGCTTTAATTGACGCTCCCCCCCCAACCCACTAACCTTCGCGGCTTGTTCCAGGTGCTCTGTGGCGTACGCGTCGACGGAGTGAAACAGGGAAGCCGGTGAGTGAGCGCACTTGTACACAGTGCTGCCGCGATTCCGGCGCTGCCCCCGCAACGGTAAATGAGTCAAGACGGTGCTGTTTGCCACTGTATCGCGTGCGATATGGGAAGGCGCACCCTCGGCTGCTAGCTATCAAAAGCGCCACTCATGAGCCCGGAGACCGGCCTGGATCATCCAACAGCATCACGGTGGGCGATGCTTGGCTGTCTGTTTTTCTTTTTCCTGCCCGCCGTTTTTGTCCAGCCCCAACGGAGAGCTGCCATGACTGATTCCCCCGACCGCGACGAACGCCACCTGGCGCGCATGCTGCGCAAAAAAGCCGTGATTGACGAGCGCATCGCCAATTCCCCCAACGAGTGCGGCCTGCTGCTGGTGCTGACCGGCAACGGCAAAGGCAAGAGCAGTTCGGCGTTCGGCATGCTGGCCCGGGCCATGGGCCATGGCATGCAATGCGGTGTGGTGCAGTTCATCAAGGGGCGTAACAGCACCGGCGAAGAATTGTTCTTCCGCCGCTTCCCCGAGCAGGTGCGCTTTCATGTGATGGGCGAAGGCTTCACCTGGGAAACCCAGGACCGCCAGCGCGATATCGCCGCCGCCGAAGCGGCTTGGGCGGTATCTCGGGCCATGTTGAATGACCCCTCCATTGGCTTGGTGGTGCTGGACGAACTGAACATCGCCCTCAAGCACGGTTACCTCGACCTGGACCAGGTACTCAGCGACCTGCAAGCCCGCCCGCCCATGCAGCATGTGGTGGTCACTGGCCGTGGCGCCAAGCCTGAGCTGATCGAAATGGGCGACACCGTCACCGAAATGGGCATGCTCAAGCACGCGTTCCAGGCCGGTATCAAGGCACAGAAAGGCGTCGAACTTTGAATCAGCCCCGTCATTGCCCGGCCGTATTGATCGCCGCTCCGGCGTCCGGCCAGGGCAAAACCACGGTCACCGCCGCGCTGGCGCGTTTGCACCGCAACCTGGGACGCAAGGTGCGCGTGTTCAAATGCGGGCCGGACTTTCTCGACCCGATGATCCACGAGCGTGCCAGTGGCGCGCCGGTGTACCAGTTGGACATGTGGATGGTGGGCGAGCAAGAAAGCCGCCGCCTGCTCTGGGAGGCGGCGGGGGAGGCCGACCTGATTCTCATCGAAGGCGTGATGGGCCTGTTCGACGGCACGCCTTCCAGCGCTGACCTGGCGCGGCACTTCGGTGTACCGGTGCTGGGCGTGATCGATGGCACCGCCATGGCCCAGACGTTCGGCGCTTTGGCCCTGGGGCTGGCGCGCTATCAACCCGACCTGCCGTTCGCCGGCGTGCTGGCCAACCGCGTCGGCACCCTGCGCCATGCGCAACTGCTCGAAGGCAGCCTCACCGAGGGCTTGCGTTGGTACGGTGCATTGTCCCGCGAGACCGGCATCGAACTGCCCAGCCGCCATCTGGGCCTGGTGCAAGCCAGCGAACTGAACGACCTTGATGTACGCCTGGACGCCGCCGCCCAGGCGTTGGGCAGCAGTTGCGAAGTGGCCCTGCCGCCGCCGGTGACCTTTGCCGCGCCCGAGGTGATCGAAGCCGAACCCTTGCTGGCCGGTGTGCGTATTGCCGTGGCGCGTGACGAAGCCTTTGCCTTTACCTACGGCGCCAGCCTGGATCTGTTGCGGGCAATGGGCGCCGAGCTGAAGTTCTTCTCACCGATCCATGATCGCCAGCTGCCTGAGGCTGACAGCCTCTATTTGCCCGGCGGGTATCCAGAACTGCACCACCAGGCATTATCGGCCAATACCGCGATGCTGGACGCCATTCGTGCTCATCATGCCGCTGGCAAACCGCTGCTCGCCGAATGCGGTGGCATGCTCTATCTGCTCGACTCGTTGACCGATGTGGAGGGTACACGCGCCGAACTGGTTGGCTTGTTGCAAGGCGATGCAGTGATGCAGAAGAAACTCGCGGCCCTGGCGCTGCAAAGCGTTGAGCTGCCGGAGGGGACGTTGCGTGGGCATACCTATCACCATTCCCTGACCAGTACCGAATGGGAGCCGATTGCCCGTGGCCTTAGCCCTAACGGTGGGCGCGGGGCTGAGGCGGTCTATCGCCAAGGTCGATTGACCGCCTCCTACGTACACTTTTATTTTCCGTCGAATCCTGGCGCGGTGGCCGCGTTGTTTGCGCCAGACCTTCAGACCGCTATCGCAGGCAAGCCAGCTCCCACAGGGGAATGCATTTCAAATGTGGGAGCGGGCTTGCTCGCGAAGAGGCCATGACTGACAACGCATTCCCCCAAGCCGACCGCGACGCCGTCTACCGCGCCATCGCCGAACGCCGCGACATGCGCCACTTCAGCGGCGGCAGCGTCGCGCCTGAACTGCTGCAACGTCTGCTCCACGCCGCGCACCAGGCACCCAGCGTCGGCCTGATGCAGCCGTGGCGTTTTATCCGCATCAGCGACCGTTCGTTGCGCAGCCAGATTCAACAGTTGGTAGAAGAAGAACGCGTACGCACTGCCGAAGCGTTGGGCGAGCGCTCCGATGCGTTCATGAAGCTCAAGGTCGAAGGCATCAGCGACTGCGCCGAGGTATTGGTCGCCGCCTTGATGGACGACCGCGAGCGCCACATCTTCGGGCGCCGCACCTTGCCGGAAATGGACATGGCCTCGCTCTCCTGCGCGATCCAGAACCTGTGGTTGGCGGCGCGCGTGGAAGGATTGGGCATGGGCTGGGTTTCGCTGTTCGATCCCCAGGCCCTGGCCGAGCTGCTGGGCTTGCCGCCCGGCGCAAAACCCCTGGCAGTGTTGTGCCTGGGGCCGGTGGCCGAGTTTTACCCGGCACCGATGTTGCAGCTAGAAGGCTGGGCCGAGCCGCGACCGCTGAGTGACATGCTGTATGAAAACGCGTGGGGAGTGAGTCAATGAGTGTGGCCTTGCTGTGTGTGGCTGCGGTGGCGCTGGATGCGCTGCTGGGTGAGCCCAAGCGCTGGCATCCGCTGGTGGCGTTCGGCAATTTTGCCGGGCGCATCGAGCAACGTTTCAATAGCGGTGGGCGTGGCTGGCGCAGCCATGGCGTGACCGCGTGGTTTATCGCGGTGGTGCCGCTGACCCTGCTGGCCACGGCGTTGTCGTGGGCGCCCTATATCGGCTGGCTGCTGGAGATTATGGCGTTGTACTGCGCCCTGGGCATGCGCAGCCTGGGTGAGCATGTGACGCCGGTGGCCCAGGCCCTGCGCCGTGATGACCTGGACGAAGCGCGCACGCGTGTGAGTTACCTGGTCAGCCGCCAGACCAGCGAACTGGACCACACTGAAGTCGCCCGCGCGGCCACCGAATCGGTGCTGGAGAACGGCAGCGATGCGGTATTCGCTGCGTTGTTCTGGTTCGTGGTGGCCGGTGTGCCAGGCGTGGTGCTCTATCGCCTCAGCAACACCCTGGACGCCATGTGGGGCTATCGCAATGAGCGCTTTGAGCGTTTCGGCTGGGCAGCCGCCAGGATCGATGATGTGCTCAACTATATTCCTGCGCGTTTGGTGGCCTTAACCTACGCGCTATTGGGTAAAACCCGCCTGGCGCTCAAATGCTGGCGCACCCAGGGCCCGACCTGGGACAGCCCCAACGCCGGCCCGGTGATGGCGGCAGGGGCCGGCGCCTTGGGTGTGGAACTCGGCGGTGCGGCGATTTATCACGGCGAGGTGCATCAGCGCCCGCCATTGGGCGAAGGCCCGCCGGCCAACGCCGATTCCATTGATCGCGGCTGGCAACTGGTGCAGCGCGGCGTATGGTTGTGGCTGCTGGTCCTGTGCGTGGGGGCGCAAATCTATGCTTGAACATGGTGGTCGGCTGCGTAAGGCCGCGATTGAATACGGCATTGCCGAAGCGGATTGGCTTGACCTGTCCAGCGGCCTGGCGCCCTGGCCGTGGCCGATTCCCGAGATTCCCTTGCGTGCCTGGGCGCGTTTGCCGGAAACCGATGACGGCCTGGAAAAGGCTGCCAGCGAGTATTACGGCGCCGGCCCGTTGCTGCCAGTGCCGGGCTCCCAGGCGGCGATCCAACTGCTACCGCGCCTGCGTCGTTCCGGCAAGGTCGGCGTGCTTTCGCCGTGTTATGCCGAGCACGCCGAAGCCTGGCGTCGCGCCGGTTATGTGGTGCGCGAAGTGCAGGAGCAGGAAGTCGACTTCTTTCTCGACAGCCTCGACGTGCTGGTGGTGGTCAACCCCAACAACCCCACGGGATTGAGCTTGAGCCCACAGCGCCTGCTGGACTGGCATGCGCGGCTGGCCCAACGCGGTGGCTGGCTGGTGGTGGACGAGGCGTTCATTGACGTAACCCCGGACTTGAGCCTGGCCAGGCATGCCGACCAGGTCGGCTTGATCGTGCTGCGCTCATTCGGCAAGTTTTTCGGCCTGGCCGGTGTGCGCCTGGGCTTCGTGCTGGCCGAGCGCAAGTTGCTCAAGCTGTTGGCCGAACAAGTCGGGCCCTGGGCCGTCAGCGGGCCGACGCGGGTGCTGGGCCAAGTGTGCCTGCGCGATACCGCCGGGCATGCGCGCCAGCGCAGTCGTTGCATCGAAGCCGGCCAGCGTCTGTTCGAGTTGCTTGAGCGCCGCGGCCTTCAACCCCACGGCGGCTGCGCATTGTTCCAGTGGTTGATTACCCCCCACGCTGAACGGCTGTACGAATTCATGGCCCAGCGCGGCATCCTGCTGCGCCTGTTTGTGCACAACAGCAGCGTGCGCTTCGGCCTGCCCGACACCGACGCCGACTGGCTGCGCCTTGACGAAGCCCTGGCCGCCTACAAGGACGCCACATGAGCACGTTGATGGTGCAGGGCACCACCTCTGACGCCGGCAAAAGCACCCTGGTGACCGCGCTGTGTCGCTGGCTGGTACGCCAGGGCATCGCAGTGGCACCGTTCAAACCGCAGAACATGGCGCTCAACAGCGCAGTGACCGCCGAAGGCGGCGAGATCGGCCGCGCCCAGGCGGTGCAGGCCCAGGCTGCCCACCTGGCGCCCCACACCGACATGAACCCGGTGTTGCTCAAACCCAACAGCGACACCGGTTCCCAGGTGATCATCCATGGCCGTGCCGTTACCAGCATGAATGCCGTGGCGTACCACGACTACAAAGCCATTGCGATGCAAGCCGTGCTGGCTTCCCACGCGCGTTTGAGCCAGGCCTACCCGGTGGTGATGGTCGAAGGCGCGGGCTCCCCGGCCGAGATCAACCTGCGCGCCAATGACATCGCCAACATGGGCTTCGCCGAAGCGGTGGACTGCCCGGTGCTGTTGATCGCAGACATCAATCGCGGCGGCGTGTTCGCCCATCTGGTCGGCACCCTGGAACTGCTGTCACCCAGTGAGCAGGCGCGGGTCAAGGGCTTCATCATCAACCGTTTTCGCGGTGATATCGCGTTGCTGCAACCCGGGCTGGATTGGCTCGAAGCGCGCACCGGCAAACCGGTGATCGGCGTGCTGCCCTACGTGATGGACCTGCACCTGGAGGCAGAAGACGGCATCGACCAACGCCAGATCGACAAGGCCGCCCAGGTGCTCAAGGTGGTGGTGCCGGTGCTGCCGCGCATCAGCAACCATACCGATTTCGACCCGCTGCGCTTGCATCCCCAGGTGGACTTGCAGTTCGTCGGGCCGGGCCAGTCGATACCGGCTGCCGACCTGATCATCCTGCCGGGCTCGAAAAGCGTGCGCAGTGACCTGGCCTACCTGCGTGCCAATGGCTGGGACACCGCCGTGGCGCGGCACCTGCGTTATGGCGGCAAGGTGCTGGGGATTTGCGGCGGTTTGCAGATGCTTGGCGAGCAAGTCCATGACCCGTTGGGCCTGGAAGGGCTTGCGGGCTCCAGCGACGGCCTCGGGTTACTGGCGTTCAGCACCACCCTGGAACAAGAGAAGCAGTTGCGCAACGTGCGTGGACGCCTGGTGTTGGAAGACGCCGAAGTCAGCGGTTATGAAATCCATGCGGGGGTAACCTGCGGCGCTGCCTTGGCAAGCGCTGCGGTGCTGCTGGACGATGGCCGCAGCGATGGCGCACAGAGCCCCGATGGGCAAATTCTAGGCACCTACCTGCACGGCTTATTCGAGACCCCGGCGGCGTGCAGCGCGTTGCTGCGTTGGGCCGGGTTGCAGGATGTGCAAGAGGTGGATTATCACGGCCTGCGCGAGCGCGATATCGAGCGCTTGGCGGACTTGGTGGAGCACCACCTGGACACCGAGTTGTTGCGCAAGCTATGTGGGATCTGACGATGTTCACGCGATCAGACTGTGGTAGCTGGCTTGCCCGCGATAGCCATGTGTATCTACACAACGCTGTAGCCCTCAACGCTAACCACGATGCGAAGCGAGCCGCTCTTGATCTTGATCTTGCTCTGCTTTTGATCTCGGGCGCCCCATCAAACCACGCTGGCCGTAATTCGCCAGGGATTTGGGGGGT
>NZ_LYSO01000132.1:0-16116 GCF_001728935.1 Pseudomonas sp. AP42 | reverse complement strand
CAAGAGCAAGAGCGACTCGCTTCGCATCGTGGTTACCGTTGATCGCTACAACGCTGTGCTTCTAGAGTTGGTTGAGGGGGATTTTCAGGTAGGTCACGCCGTTTTCTTCCGGCGGCGGCATATTCCCCGCCCGCACATTTACCTGTATCGCCGGCAGCAACAACGTCGGCATGCCCAATCCAGCATCGCGCTGGGTGCGCATCTGTACGAACGCCGCTTCATCCACGCCGTCATGCACATGGATATTGCCCGCCCGCTGTTCCGCCACGGTGGTCTGGCACTTCGCCTCTCGACCCTCGGGTGGGTAGTCATGACACACGTACAGCTTGGTGTTTGAAGGGAACGCCAGCAGCTTGCGCATCGACGCGTACAACTGCCGCGCATCACCGCCGGGGAAGTCGCAACGGGCGGTGCCGACGTCGGGCATGAACAGGGTGTCGCCCACCAGGATCAAGCGGCCGTCGATCAGATAGGCCATGTCGGCGGGGGTGTGTCCGGGCACATGCAACGCCTGGGCCTTCAAGTTGCCGATATGAAAGATCTCATCCGGCGCAAACAGGTGATCGAACTGCGAGCCGTCCACTCGAAATTCCGGCTCCAGGTTGAACAGGTTCTTGAACACCCCCTGCACCTTGCTGATGGATTCGCCGATCGCGATCTTGCCGCCCAAGGTGCGACGCAGGTAGGGCGCGGCGGACAGGTGGTCAGCATGGGCGTGGGTTTCCAGCAGCCACTGCACGTGCAGGCCATGCTCTCGCACAAAGGCAATCACCTTGTCGGCCTGGGCGGTGTCGGTGCGCCCGGACGCCGGGTCGTAATTGAGCACCGAGTCGACAATGGCGCAAGGGCCGCCATCGGCTTCATAGACGATATAGGTGTAGGTCGACGATGCGTCATCCAGAAAGGCTTGAATCAACGCTGGCATGGCGGCCGCCTCTGTTAGGAAAAAGTGCTGAAGAAAAAAGTGGTTACAATCAGTTTACGTTTACACATAATGTTTTGAGCTTAAGTGAGATAAAGGACCCGAGGCAAATGGAATCTACGTTGAGTGAGGGCGAGGTCGCCCAGTTGCGTGCATCGGCGTCCAAGGCCTGTGCCTTGCTCAAGGCCCTGGCCAATGAAGACCGCTTGTTGATCCTGTGCCAGTTGACCCAGGGCGAGCGCAACGTCGGTGAGCTGGAAGCCTTGACCGGCGTACGCCAGCCCACCCTGTCACAACAGTTGGGCATCTTGCGCGATGAAGGGTTGGTCGCCACCCGTCGGGAAGGCAAATACATTTTTTACGGGCTGGCCAGCCATGAAGTGATTCAAGTGATGAAGACCCTGTCCGGCCTGTATTGCGGCGCGGTCATAAAAAGCTGGGCGTGACGCCATCCGGCAGCGACCCTTGTGTGCATTGACTCAAAAAGGCAGTAGACAATGACCGAACAACACTGGGGACCCACCATCAGTGGCGATATCGTAGTCATCGGCGGCGGCTCGGCAGGCATCGGCCTGCTGGCCAGCCTGCTCAAGCGCGACCCGCACCTGAACATCACCCTCATCGAACCTAACGACTACCACTGCTACCAGCCGGCCTGGACCCTGGTCGGCGGCGGCGCCTACGACCTGCAAAAGACCCGCCGGCCCCTGGCCGATGTGCTACCCAATGGCGTCAGCTGGGTGCAGGCCGCCGTCAGCGAACTGCTGCCCGATGAGAACACCCTGGTGCTCGACAGCGGCCAGCGCGTCACCTGGAAGAACCTCATCGTCTGCCCCGGCCTGCGCCTGGCCTGGGAAAGAATCGAAGGCCTGCAAGACACCTTGGGCCAACACGGCGTCACCTCCAACTACAGCTATGAGCACGCCGCGTACACCTGGCAGTTGGTGCAGCAGCTCAAGGGCGGCAAGGCGTTGTTCACCCAGCCGGCCATGCCGATCAAATGCGCCGGTGCGCCGCAAAAAGCCATGTACCTGTCCTGCGACCACTGGCTCAAGCAGGGCAACCTCAAACACATCGACGTCGAATTCAACCTGGCCGGTGCCGCGTTGTTTGGTGTGCCGACCTTTGTGCCGCCATTGATGAAGTACGTCGAAAAATACAACGCGCGCCTGGCGTTCAACTCCAACCTGGTGAAAGTCGATGGCCCGGCGCGCAAAGCCTGGTTTGAAGTCAAAGACGCCGAAGGCAACGCGACGGTCGAAGAGAAAACCTTCGACATGCTCCACGTCGTACCGCCGCAGGTCGCCCCGGATTTTATCCGCGAAAGCCTGCTCGCCGACGCCGCCGGCTGGTGCGAAGTGAACCCCCACAGCCTGCAGCACCTGCGCTACCCGCACATCTTTGGCCTGGGCGATGTATGCGGCACCACCAACGCCAAGACGGCGGCAGCGGTGCGCAAGCAAATCGTGGTGGTGGCCGAAAACCTGCTGGCCCTGCGCAAACAGGCACCTTTGCCGCTCAAGTACGACGGCTACGGTTCCTGCCCACTGACGGTGGAGAAGGGCAAGGTGGTGCTGGCCGAGTTTGGCTATGGCGGCAAGTTGCTGCCGACTTTTCCCCTTGATCCTACTCGGGCACGCCGTTCGATGTGGTTCCTCAAGGCCACGCTGCTGCCGTGGTTCTACTGGAACGGCATGCTCAAGGGCCGCGAGTGGCTGACCCGCCTGAGCAAGGTGGACTGAATGCTGCTCGCCAGTCTGTTAGGGGTATTGATGGGCCTGGTCATGGGTTTGACCGGCGCGGGCGGCGGCATCCTCGGAGTGCCGGCGCTGGTGCTGGGGCTGGGCTTGACCATGACCCAGGCTGCGCCCGTGTCATTGCTCGCGGTGGGCGCAGCGGCAGCGGTGGGGGCCATTGATGGCTTGCGTCATGGCCTGGTGCGTTACCGCGCGGCACTACTGATCGCCTTGCTCGGCGCGCTGTTTTCGCCGTTGGGCGTATTCGTCGCCCACCAACTCTCGGAACCGGTGCTGATGGGCCTGTTCAGCGCGCTGATGGTGCTGGTGGCCTGGCGCATGCTGCAACGGGAAAAGCGCGAGGCCGGGCCGAGTGACCATGGCGCGGCGTCGTGGGGCCAGAAGAATTGCATGCTCAACCAGCAGACCGGGCGCCTGGCCTGGACCGCCAAATGCAGCGCCACCCTCGCAGCGTTGGGCGCGGTGACCGGAGCCGTGTCGGGTTTGCTGGGCGTGGGTGGCGGCTTCCTGATTGTACCGGCGTTCAAGCAACTGACCGACGTGCAGATGCGCGGCATCGTCGCCACTTCCTTGATGGTGGTGAGCCTGCTGTCGCTGATCGGCGTGGCCGGTGCCTTTCATGCGGGCGTGAGTATCGAGCCAGTGGGTTGGGTGTTTATCGGCGCGAGTATCGTCGGCATGTTGGCGGGACGGCGGTTGTGTTCGGTGATCCCCGCGCGGGCCTTGCAAGTGGGGTTTGCTAGCCTGTGTGTGGTGGTGGCAGTCGGTATGTTGCTTAAAGCCTCTCTCTAAGAACGGCATGGATTGCAGTGTGGGAGCGGGCTTGCTCGCGAAGGCGTCGTGTCAGTCAATGCATCAGCAACTGATCTACCGCATTCGCGAGCAAGCCCGCTCTCACATTTAGCTGTGTCTGCCTGGGGATCAAATGCGTCCACGAGATGGCAAGATGAACGCCTCTCAGGTTACTGTTCCTTTGTGTAACGGATTCACCGGCCTTGCACCCCGGCTTACCAAGGTCACCGAATGGATAAATACACCCCCCACACCTGGCAACCCCACGAGCGGCCGAGCCTGCCTGGCTCGCCCTCGACGCCGCTGCACCCTACGCATAAGCGCTGGCTCTTCGCGATGGTCGGCGTGCTGGTGGCAATTACCGGCGGCCTGGGTAACGCCCTGGTTATCGCCAACCTGCAATACCTGCAAGGCGCCCTGGGCGCGACCACCGCGGAAATGGCCTGGCTGCCCGCCGCCTATGTGATGACCAACGTGTGCATGAACCTGCTGCTGGTGAAGTTTCGCCAGCAGTTCGGCCTGCGCGCGTTTACCGAGGTGTTCCTGGTGCTCTACGCGCTGGTGACGTTCGGGCATTTGTTCGTCAATGACCTCAGTTCGGCGATTGCGGTACGGGCCGCCCACGGCATGGTGGGTGCGGCGCTGAGTTCGTTGGGCTTGTACTACATGATCCAGGCATTCCCGGCCAAGTGGCGGTTGAAAGCCCTGGTGCTGGGGCTGGGCACCGCGCAGTTGGCGTTACCGCTGGCGCGGCTGTTTTCCGAAGACTTGCTGCAAATCGCTGAATGGCGCGGGTTGTATTTGTTCGAGCTGGGCCTGGCGCTGATCTGCCTGGGTTGTGTGTTCCTGCTCAAGCTGCCGCCGGGCGATCGCTTCAAGACCTTTGAAAAACTCGACTTCCTGACCTTCGCCATCCTCGCCAGCGGCGTGGCCTTGCTCTGCGCAGTGCTATCTTTGGGGCGCATCGACTGGTGGCTGGAAGCGCCGTGGATCGGCGTAGCCTCGGCCTGTTCCCTGGTGCTGATCATGGCCGGGCTGGCCATCGAGCATAACCGCAGCAACCCCATGCTGATGACGCGCTGGCTGGGCAGCGGCGTGATGATCCGCCTGGCGCTGGCGGTGGTGCTGATTCGCATGGTGCTGTCCGAGCAATCCACCGGTGCGGTGGGGTTCATGCAGATGCTGAACATGAGCTACCAGCAGATGCATACCCTGTACGTGGTGATGCTGGCCGGCGCGATTGCCGGGCTGGTGGTCAGCGCGCTGACGATCAACCCGGCGCACCTGCTGATGCCGCTGATCATCTCCCTGGCGCTGATGGCGACAGGTTCGGTGATGGACAGTTTTTCCAGCAACCTGACCCGCCCGCAGAACCTCTATATCAGCCAGTTCCTGCTAGGCTTCGGCGGTACGTTCTTCTTGGGGCCGACCATGGTGCTGGGCACCAAGAATGTGCTGACCAACCCACGCAACCTGGTGAGCTTCTCGGTGATGTTCGGCATCTGCCAGAACCTCGGTGGCCTGATCGGCGCGGCGTTGCTGGGCACCTTCCAGATCGTGCGCGAGAAGTACCATTCGAGCATGATCGTCGAGCACCTGACCCTGATCGACCCGCTTGTGGCGGCGCGGGTGCAGAGTGGTGGGGCGGCCTATGGCAAGATCGTCGCTGACCCGGAACTGCGCAACCTCATGGGCATCCGCAGCCTGGCCACGGCGGCCACCCGTGAGGCGAACGTCATGGCTTACAACGATGTCTTCATGCTGATCGCGATTATCGCGATCCTGACCATGCTGTGGATCTTCACCCGCAGCCTGTGGCTGATGAGCACTACCAAAGCAACTCCTCCTGTTCAACCCAGCGGCGCGACTTCATGACCGAACCTTCAACCACCACCACGACCGCCATTGCCGCCACGCCGGAAGGCAGCACGCCACCGGGCGCGGTGCCCACCCAGTTACGGCCTTTGCGCGTGCGTATCATCTCGTCCCTGGGCTTTGCCGCCATCGCCATCATCGGTGTGCTGATCGTGCTGTACGCCTGGCAACTGCCGCCGTTCAGCAGCGCGGTGGAAACCACCGAGAACGCCTTGGTGCGGGGGCAGGTGACGATTATCGGCCCGCAGCTCAGCGGCTATGTGTTCGAAGTGCCGGTGCAGGACTTCCAGTACGTCAAGACCGGCGACCTGCTGGTGCGCCTGGACGACCGCATTTACAAGCAACGCCTCGACCAGGCCCTGGCGCAACTGGCGGTGCAGAAGGCCTCGTTGGCCAACGTGGTGCAGCAACGCAACAGCGCTGAAGCGACCATCAAGCTGCGCCAGGCCGCGTTGGTCGACAGCCAGGCCCAGGCACGCAAGAGCACTGCGGATTTGCGCCGCAATGAAGAGCTGATCAGCGATGGTTCGGTGTCCAAGCGCGAACTGGACGTGACCCGTGCCGCCAATGCCCAGACCATTGCCGCCGTGGCCCAGGCCCAGGCCAGCCTGGAAATTGCCCGCCAGGATTTGCAGACGGTGATCGTCAACCGCGGCTCCCTGGAGGCCGCTGTCGCGAGTGCCGAGGCGGCGGTGGAACTGGCGCGCATCGACCTGTCCAATACCCGCATCACGGCACCACGGGATGGCCAGCTCGGGCAGATCGGCGTGCGCCTGGGCGCTTACGTCAACTCTGGCGCGCAACTGATGGCGCTGGTGCCCAAGCAGTTGTGGGTGATTGCCAACATGAAAGAAACCCAGATGGACAATGTTCAGGTCGGCCAACCGGTGACGTTCACCGTGGATGCGCTGAACCACCGCAAATTCCATGGCACGGTGCAGCATATTTCCCCGGCGACCGGTTCCGAGTTCAGCCTGTTGCAGGCCGACAACGCCACCGGCAACTTCGTCAAGATCGCCCAGCGGGTACCCGTGCGCATCACCGTAGACCCGGACCAGGCCGAGAGTGAGCGCTTGCGACCGGGGTTGTCGGTGGTGGTGAGTATCGACACGGCGGGGCGCCTGAAAAACAGCCCACCCTGACACTGACGCATCCCCTGCCTGTAGGCGCGAGCTTGCTCGCGAAAGGCTCACAGGCGCCGCGTTCATTCAGGAAACACGCGTTATCGTTGACGTTTTTCGCGAGCAAGCTCGCTCCTACAGTTCAGGCATTTGGAGTGTATTTCAGGTTGAATGCCAGGTGGGTTGACTGGCCTTGCTCCAGCAGTTTCAGGCCAGGCCTGCCTGGCAGGTGATGGGCATTCACCGGATGGCTCACCGGCTCGATGCAAAAAAAATCCAACCCCGGCGGGCAGTACAGCAGGAAGTAATCGGCGCCGCTGGCCTGGCATTCAAGGCGGTAGCCAAGCTCCGGTTGCTCGATCAGGCAGTGCCCATCCCAGCCGCAAAAGCCGTTGTCCACCAGCCCGTCTGGCAGTTCCTTCAGTTGCCGGAAATCCCAATCTTCTGGAACCGATGCCAACCCTGTGGGCAGCTTGGCTGCATCACTCATCCACACCTGCCCAGCCCTGGCCTGCAGCCGCGAACCCGGCCGACGCGGCAAGTACGGATGCAAGCCCAACCCATGCCACGCTGGTTGCTCGGCAAGGTGAGTCACGCACAAGTCGATATTCAACTCACCGTTGTTCAAGCGCACCCGCTGGCGGGCGTGATAGGCAAAGGGTATTTCGCAGCGCAGCTCCAATACCACTTCATGTTCTGACTGGCTTATCACCTGCCACGGCTGCTGCCAGGCCGAACCGTGAATCGGCAGAGGGTCAGTGAGGCTATTGGGTGCCAGTGCCAGCCAGCCATCGGGGTTGTCGAACCCACCGCTGGCAATCCGGTTGGACCAGGGTGCTAATGGATAGCAGCCCAGCTTGCCCGGCAGCCCGGTATTGATCGCTTGCTCATCGCTGTGCCGCAACAGCGGCTGCCCGGTGGCGCGCACCGTCCAGTTGACGAGGCTGCCGCCGATGGCGGGGGCGAGCACCAGATGGGTGAATTGATCAGTAAGCTCAATCACGATTGACCTGCCTCATGAAGTCAAAATAAACACTGAGGATTCAAATGTGGGAGCTGGCTTGCCTGCGATAGCGGTGTATCAGCCATGAATGCATTGACTGACAGGTCGCCATCGCAGGCAAGCCAGCTCCCACAGTTGCTCACCTTTGTTTCTGAAAGAAGGTTTACAGCACCAAATGAGGCAACCACAGCGACAACGCCGGGATGTAGGTCACTGCAATCAGCACCAAGAACAACACCGCATAAAACGGCAGCAGGGCCTTCACGGTTTTTTCAATGCTGGTCTTGCCCACCGCCGCGCCGACGAACAGCACCGCGCCCACCGGCGGGGTGATCAGGCCGATGCCCAGGTTCACCAGCATGATCATGCCGAAGTGCACCGGGTCGACGCCGATGCCCAGGATCACCGGCATCAGAATAGGTGTGAGGATCAGAATCAGCGGCGCCATGTCCATCACCGTGCCGAGCAACAACAGCATGACGTTGATGCACATCAGGATCACGTAGCGGTTGTCCGACAGGGTCAGGAACAGCGTGGTGATCTTCGCCGGGATCTGCATCAGGGTCATGATGTAGCCGAAGCTGGCGGCGAAGGCGATCAGGATCATCACGATGGAAATGGTGCGCACCGTGCGATGCATCAGCTTGGGCAGTTCGCGCCATTTGTAGTCGCGGTAGATGAACATGGTCACGAAGAACGCCCACAACACTGCAATCGCCGCAGACTCGGTGGCGGTGAAGATGCCCGAGAGGATGCCGCCCAGGATGATCACCATGGCCATCAAGCCCCAGAGCGCATCGGCGGCGATCTTCAGCGCCTGCTTCAAGGGGATGACTTCGCCTTTGGGGTAGTCGCGCTTTTTCGCGAAGATCAGGCACAGCACCATCAGGCACGCGCTCATCATCAGGCCCGGCACCACGCCGGCCATGAACAGCGAGGCGATGGAAACCGTGCCGCCCGCTGCCAGGGAGTACAGCACCGAGTTATGGCTGGGCGGCGTCAGCAGCGCCTGCACCGAACCGCTGACGGTCACTGCAGTGGCGAATTCGCGCGGATAACCACGGCGTTCCATTTCCGGAATCAGCACCGAGCCGACCGAGGCGGTATCGGCCACGGACGAACCGGAAATCGCGCCGAAAAACGTCGAAGCCATGATATTGACCAGCGACAACCCACCGCGCACAAAGCCCACCAGCACGCCGGCAAAGGCCACCAGGCGCCGTGACATGCCGCCCTCGGCCATGATCGCCCCGGCCAGCACGAAGAACGGAATCGCCATCAGCGAAAATTTGTTCACCCCACCGGCAATCTGAATCATCAGGGCCTGGAACGGAATGTCGATCCACCACGCGCCAATCAACGCCGACAGCCCCAACGCATAGGCCACCGGCATGCCGATCAGGATCAAGGCTACAAAGCTGCCCAACAGAATCAATGCGTCCATATCAGGCGGCCCCTTCGTTTTCTTCAACCAGGTCGAAACGCACCACCTTGCGTTTGCTCTGGTCACCGAACAGCAGCTTTTCGACCACGAACACCAGGGTCAGCACGCCGCCAATCGGGATCGGCATATAGGTGATGCCCACGCGCAGGGTCGGGATGGCGCTCATGAACTGGTTCCAGGTGGACAGGCACAGCTTGGCGCCCCAAATTGTCATGAATACGCAGATGGTGCCCATCAGCAGTTGCGAGAGGATGCCGACGAGGCGGCGTTGGGCGGGCGGCAAGCGGTCAGTGATCATCGCTACCGACATGTGCGCACCGGCACGATAACTGGCAGCGGCGCCGATAAAGGTGAACACCAGCATCAGCAGGATGGCGGTGGGCTCCGGCCAGCTGGAACCGGTGCCGAGGGCGTAGCGGGTGAAGATACCCCAGGGGATGATCAAGGCGACCCCCAGCACCGAAAGGCCGGCGACCCAGATGCAGGTCATGTAGAGGCGGTCATTGAAGCGCAGCAGTAAAGTCTTCATGGCGTTCACCGTGACCGGGCGCGTCGATACCGACCGCGCCGGGCCTTATGCAGGGGCAGGGGAGGTTATTGAACCGCGTCGATGCGCTTGATCATGTCCGCGTATGGCTTGCCGTACTTGGCACGCACCGCGGCGGTGGCCTCATAGAAGGGCTTTTTATCGACCGTGATGAACTCCACGCCGGCCTTCTTGAGTTTCTCTTCACTGCTGGCGGACTTGGCGTCCCAGAGCACGCGCTCATCGGCCTGGGCGGCTTTGGCGGCGGCCTTGACCATGTCCTGTTGGGCGGGATTGAGCTTGTTCCAGGTGATTTTTGACATCACGATAGGTTCAGGCAGGATCAGGTGTTCGGTGAGGGTGTAGTACTTGGCGTTCTGGAAGTGGTTGTGTTCCAGCAAGGTCGGCGGGTTGTTTTCCGCACCGTCGATGACCCCGGTCTGCAGGGCGCTGAAGATCTCGCCGGTGTCCATGGCAATGCCGTTGGCGCCCATGGCGTTGAAGGCTTCGATGAAAATCGGGTTGCCTTGCACGCGGATCTTCATGCCCTTGAGGTCTTCGATCTTGCGCACCGGCTTCTTGGTATAGAGGTTGCGCGTGCCGCCATCCATCCAGGCCAGGGCCACCAGGCCGAACTCGGAGTTGGTGATCTTGGCGAGGATCTCGTCGCCGATCTCGCCATCGATGACCTTGCGCATATGTGCCTGATCGCGGAACACGAACGGCAGGTTGAACACGTTCACGTCCGGCACCACCGGGCCGACGATACCGAGGCTGACGCGGGTCATCTGCACGGCGCCGACCTGGGCCTGTTCGACCACTTCCTTCTCGGAGCCCAGCACACCGCCGGGGAAGTACTTGAAGGTCAGCTCGCCGTTGCTCGCCTTGGTCAGGGCCTTGCCCATGTTCTCTTCGGCGACCACGGTGGGGTAGCCGGCGGGGTGGATGTCGGCAAACTTGATTTCCAGCGCGTGGGCGGCGCTGCAGATGGTGAAGATTGCAGCGGCGAGCAAGGTGCGTTTGAAGTCCATGGAAGTCACTCCTGTCTTGTTATTGTTGTATTCAAGGCACAGCGATTAAACGATGAAGCGGGGTTCGGGCAGCCCTTGGACGCCGGGGTTGAGGGCGAACACGCCTCCGGACAGCGACTGTTCACTCGGGTCGTCACGGATGGAGGTGACGTACAAAGTGTCCAGGCGGCTGCCACCGAAGGCGCACATGGTGGGTTTTTTCACCGGCACGCTCAGGGAGCGGTCCAGGCGACCGTCGGGGGTGAAACGGTGAATCAGCCCGGCGTCGTTGGCGCAGATCCAGTAGCCGCCCTCGGCGTCCACGGCCGCACCGTCGGGACGCCCGGGGAAGTCGTTCATATCAATGAATACGCGGCGATTGGACGGCGTGCCGGTCTCGATGTCGTAGTCGAACGCCCAGACCTGTTGCACCTTCGGGTGCGAATCGGAGGCGTACATCGTGCGGCCATCGGGGCTGAAGGCCAGGCCATTGAGGGTGATGAACCCGTCCAGTTGCGCGTGGGGCGCAGCCCCGGACGCATAGCGATAAAGGACGCCCTCGGCGGCGTTCAAGCCCATGTCCAGCACCATGCTGCCGGCCCAGAAGCGGCCCTGGCGATCGCAGCGGCCATCGTTCAAACGCATGTCCGGGCGTGAATGCTCGATGCTGGCCAGCGGCGTGGTGTCGAGGCTGCCGTCGTTGTGGGGCGTGAGCTGGAAGAAGCCAGTTTCCATGCCGGCCACCCAGTTACCCGTGTTGGTGCGGGCAATACAGGCGAGCATTTGCGGGGCTTTCCACGCCGCCAGATGGCCGGTGGCGGCGCTCCAGCGTTGCAGGCCGCCGTTGGGGATATCCACCCAATACAGCGCGTTTTCTTCCACTACCCACACCGGGCATTCGCCCACGGCGTTACGGGCGTCGACAATCAATTCAGCACGCATGGTCATTCCCTTGGGTTGCTGGGCACTCAGTCACCGAACGGCCCCGCCGCGCAGAACGCGCCGCCCTGGTAGACCTTGGCCGGGTCATCGGCGGCCACGGGCGGTTGGGCTTCAACCTCGGCGCGGAACACTTCGGAGCTGTCCTTGGGCGCAAAGCCCAGGTGCGCGGCGTAGCGGTTGTCCCACCAGGTATCGAGGTTGGCCGACATGCCGTACACCACGGTATGTCCGACGTTGGGCGTGTACAGCGCGCGTTCGAGCAGTTGGGTCAGGTCGTCGAAGCTCAGCCAGGTGTGCATCATCCGGCGGTTCTGCGGTTGCGGGAACGAGGAGCCGATACGGATGCTCACGGTCTCGATGCCGTAGCGGTCGAAGTAGAAACTGGCCATGTCTTCGCCGTAGGATTTGGACAGGCCGTAGTAACTGTCGGGGCGGCGTGGGGAGTGGGCGTCGAGTTGTTCACCCTGTTTGTAGAAACCGATCACGTGGTTGGAACTGGCGAAGATCACCCGCTTGACCCCGTGGCGGCGGGCGGCTTCGTAGATATGGAAAATGCCACTGATGTTCGCGCCCAGCACCTCTTCGAACGAGCGCTCCACTGACACGCCGCCAAAGTGCAGGATAGCGTCGACGCCCTCTACCAACTGATGCACGGCGTGTTTGTCGGTCAGGTCGCAGGTTTGCACTTCTTCGCGAGCATCGGTGGCGGGGGCCATTTCAGCGATATCCGAAAGGCGCAGCACCTGGGCATAAGGCCGCATGCGTTCACGCAGGACTTTGCCCAGGCCGCCGGCGGCGCCGGTAAGCAGCAGGCGGTTGAAAGGAGTGGGAGTGGTGAGGGTCATGGGCCTTCCAGATTTTTGTTGTAGGTTGTCGTATGACTATAGGGAAATAGTGTTAGGGATTCCTGGTGTTGTCAACTTCCGGCCCTCTGTAGGAGCGAGCTTGCTCGCGAAAAACGCCAACGATAACGCGTATTCCTGATTAAACGCGGCGCCCATGGGGTTCTCGCGAGCAAGCTCGCTCCTACAAAAAACTGACCAAGCCCTCAGAGCAGCGAAATCGGATAGCTGATAAAAATCCGGTTCTCATCGAACTCGTTATTGCTGAAGTCCCGGCGCATGGTCGAGTTGCGCCACTTCACATTGAGGTTCTTCAGCGCACCGCTCTGCACGGTGTAGGCCAGCTCCGACTCACGTCCCCACTCTTTGCCGTCGGTGATCGCCCCGGTGTGTACGTTGCTGCCGCTGATATAGCGGTTCATCAGGGTCAGCCCCGGAACCCCGAGCACCACAAAGTTAAAGTCATGGCGCACCTGCCAGGACTTTTCCTTGGCGTTGTCGTAGCTGGCGTTGTAGCTGTCGTTGGCCAGGGTGCCGCCGCTGGTGCCGTTGATGCGCATCCAGGCGCTGTCGCCACTGAGTTTTTGCAGGCCAACGTAGAAGGTGTGGCCGTTGTATTTGGCTGAGAGCAGGGCGAACAGGGTTTTGTTATCGAGGTCGCCGGCCAGGGCGCTGCCGTCTTCCTTGCCGTTGAAGAAGCCGAGGTTGGCCCCCAAGGTCCAGTCGCCCACCGGCTGGCTGTGGGTGAGGTTGAGGTACTGCTGCTGGTAGATATCAGTCAGTTCGGCGTACCACAGGCCGACCTGGGTACGTTTGTCATTGAAGGTGTATTCGCCGCCGCCGAAGTTGAAACGGTCCGAGGTGAACGCGGCTTTGCCGTTCATGAACATGTCTTCCATGCTCGCGTCGTTGCGCGGGCTGTTGCCGCGAAACTGGCCACCGTAGAGCGTCAGGCCGGCGATTTCATTGGAGGTGATCTGGCCGCCGCGAAAGGTCTGGGGCAGGGAACGGCCATCATCGGAACGCAGGATCGGCAGCACCGGCATCCATTCGCCAACCTTCAACTCGGTTTTCGACAGCCTGGTTTTCAGTGCGACACCCAGGCGCCCGAAATTGTCGGCGGGGCGGCCATCGTCATGTACCGGTAGCAGTTGCGTGCCGGCGGTGCCTTTGCCGCCATCGAGCTTTTGCGAATACAGGCCCAACACGTCTATCCCGAAGCCGACCGTGCCCTGAGTAAAGCCGGACTTGGCATCGAGGATAAAATTCTGCGTCCACTCTTCGGCCTTGCCCTGGGGGTTGGTCGGATTGGTGAAGTTGCGGTTGAAGTAGGCATTACGCAGATTGAGCGTGGCCTTGGCGTCGTCGATAAAGCCTTCGGCATGGGCACCCAGCGGCAGGGTGACGGCCAGGCTGCCGAGACCGAGAAGGCCCAGGCGCGTGCAGGAATGGCGGGCGGATTGACTCACAGTGAGGCTCCCATTGTTTTGTTGTTTTTATTATTTGTTATACGTCGTCGTACAACATTGAGCGCGATATTTGCGAGGTTTTCGGGGTGTGTCAAGCAGAAGTTATACGATGACTTCGGTGAAACGATTCAACGCAGCGGCACGGTCGCCCCCTGTAGGAGCGAGCAAGCTCGCTCCTACATGGATTGCCTTGCAACGCAGGTTTCAGTCAGCCATCACCATCGGCGGTAACGTTCCAAGCAGGGAAACCGCCGCCACCGCTGCAAGGCCCAGTAGCCACTCCATCATCACACTGGCTTTCAAACTGCCCAGGCGTTGCTCGCAGCGCTCGATACGCAACCGGTTCAACAACGCCAACCCCAGCATACCCAGCACCAGCCCCACCTTGATCAGCAAAATCAAGGCAAACCCTTGGAACAGCGGCGTGGGCCACAGTTGTCCGGTGAGCACGCGTACGTTGATCAGACCGGTCACCAGCAGGCCGCCGACCAGGCCATATCCCACACCACTGAAGCGACGCAAAATCGGCTCCAGGCGCTGGCCTTGCGCATGCCTGAAGATCAGCACCAACACCAGCAACCCCCCGAGCCAGGCCCCAACGCACAGCAGGTGCACCACCTGGTTGAGAATCAGCAACTGTCCACTCAGCCCGTCAAGCATGGCGCCGTGACCTACGGGTGCCAGGGTTGCCAGCAGCATGGCGAGCAGCGGCAAGCGCAAGGACGGCCAGGGCTTGATCAGCACGATCATAAGCAGCAGGTTCAGCAACAGATGCCAGGCCCATACCTGGCCAAAAAAGGTCTTGCCCAGCACCAACTGGAGGGTGGCCGGTTGTAGCGCCGCGTCCCAACTGCCTGCCATGCTGGCGGTGATCAACAGCAACCACACAACCCCGGTGACGAGCCCCAACCCCGCCAGACCGCGGGTGATGCGCAGCAGTTGCCGGTCCAGTGTCGGTTGCACATGAGCGCCGAGCAGCCAGGGCCTGAACACCCAGGCCCCGAACATCAACAGCACGACGATGAAATGCAGGAAGCGGCACAGCACCAGCAGGGTTGCCATGGGTTATTGGCCGACCTTGAAGCCGTAAGTGCCTTCGCTTTTGTGAGTGTCGACGGACACTGCATGCCATTCGACTTTATAGGTGCCGCTTGCCAGCGCAGCGGCAGGCGTGACCACCAGGGTTTTCTTGTCGGCGTCCGGGGTTTCCAGGCCCTTGATCGCAATTTCGGTGCCGTCCTTGCTCAGGGACACCTTGGTGAAGGTGGCTTCGACGCCTTCGCTGAAGGTCAGGCGCAGGTCTTTCGGCGCGGCGACGGTGCTGTCAGCCGCAGGCTCCGCGCTCTTGAGGTGGGCGTGGGCAAACGCCGTGGAGGCGCCCAGCAGGGCAGTGAACAGGACAGCAGCGGTCAGGGACTTCTTGAGCAACATTGTTCAATACCAATCAGAGGACAGGAGCCGGCAGTGTACGAAGTTTCGGCTTGACCTGTCGCCCCGATCTAGAGCCGGTGGTAGTCTTTAGGCCGTGTTGTTGTCAGGGAGCCCTTATGGGCAATCACAAGATCGGAATTCGTCGGGTCAACGTCGAGAAAATCCTGCTGGCGGCGGAGAAGGTCTTCGCCAACAAGGGCTATGGCAGCACCGCCATGGCCGACATCGCCGAAGAAGCGCAACTGCCGCGCTCCAACCTGCATTACTACTTCACCACCAAGGGCGAGCTGTACAGCGCGGTGCTGTTCGACCTGCTGGAATTGTGGAAGCAGGACGCCCTGAGCTTTGAAACCTTCGACGACCCCCGTGTAGTGCTCAGCAGCTACATCCGCGCCAAGATGCAGCGCTCGCGCACGCGCCCCTATGGCTCCAAGGTCTGGGCCAATGAAATCATCCACGGCGCGCCCACACTCGGTGAAGCCCTGGATGAAAGCCTGTACGACTGGGCCAAGATGAAGGAAGCGAAGATTCGCCAATGGGTGCAAGACAAACGCATCCTGCCGGTGGAACCGTCGAGCCTGCTGTACATGATCTGGGCCTCGACCCAGCACTATGCCGACTTCGACCACCAGGTGAAGATTTTGAATGATCACCAGCCGTTGTCGGACAGGCAGTTCGAGAAGGCCATTCAGACCGTGACCGGTGTGATTTTGCGCGGGATTGGCTTGGAGCCTTGAGCCTTGTAGTGAGGCTCAGGGCCCTATCGCAGCATAGGTATCTACACAATTTTGGTGCGACGCCGGATCTGTGGCGAGGGAGCTTGCTCCCGTGACGGCCCTGCAGCCGACGCTTATCTACCTGACGCGCCGTAGTCCAAATGTGGGAGCTGGCTTGCCTGCGAAGATGGCCTAACAGTCAACACAGTTGGACCGTGTACATATCCATTCCTGCGGTAACGGCCACCTAGGGTTCCGCCCTGACG
>NZ_LYSO01000131.1:0-16140 GCF_001728935.1 Pseudomonas sp. AP42 | reverse complement strand
GTACTCAGTCTGATCTCAGATCCCGGTCGGCTGTCAGGCCGCCTTCGCAGGCAAGCCAGCTCCCACATTTGAATCGCGGCGCGTTAGTTAGATCGGCGCCGGCTGTCAGGCCGTCACGGGAGCAAGCTCCCTCGCCACAGGTTCAGCGTCGCACCACAGTTGTGTAGATACCTATGCTGCGATAGCGGTGTGTCAGTCACGTTTATGCTAACTGGCCCACCGCTATCGCAGGCAAGCCAGCTCCCACAGGGTTGAGTGTGGTGTTTAGAGGCTGTAGTAATAGCCACGACTGCGCAACGCCACGATCCGTGGCCGGCCATCGGGGTGTGGGCCGATCTTTTTGCGCAGGTTGCTGACGTGCATGTCCAGGCTGCGGTCATACAGGGTCAGCTTGCGGCCCAGGGCGATCTGCGCCAGTTCCTGTTTGTCCAGGGGCTCGCCGGGTTGGCGCAGCAGGGCTTCGAGCAGGCGGCTTTCGGAGACGGTAAGGGTGAACTCTTGTTCATCGATGCTGACCACGCCGCGCACCGGGCTGAAGCACAGGTCGCCCAGTTCCAGCTGGGTGGACACCGCGGCGGGGTGGCTGCGGCGTAATACGGCGCGTAGGCGCGCCGTCAGCTCGCGGGGGTCGCAGGGCTTGGCCAGGTAGTCGTCGGCGCCCAGTTCCAGGCCGAGGATGCGGTCCAGGGGTTCGCCCCGGGCCGAGAGCATCAGCACCGGCAGCTCCGGGTGGTCGTTGCGCAATTGCTTGAGCAGCTCCAGGCCGCTGCCGTCGGGCAGCATCACGTCGAGCACAACGGCCGCAGGCGCACTGTCGGCCAAGGCTTTACGGGCGCTCAAGCCATCGTGGCAGGCGCGCACCTGGAAACCTTCCTGGCTCAGCCAACTGGTCAGCAGCTCACAGAGCTCCTGGTCATCATCTATCAGTAACAGCTCGCTCATGACTCACTCAATTTAGCCATTGTCGGCGGCGAAGGCCCCACCGGTGACGCCGTGAGCCATTATGAGTACGCCGATACGATTAGGTTCGACGCAGCCGGCTTAAGGCAAGACTTGCTTGAACGGCTTGATCACCACATCGGCGTAGACCCCTGCTGCAACGTAAGGGTCTGCCTTGGCCCAGGCCTCGGCGTCGGCCAGGGAAGCGAACTCGGCCACGATCAGGCTGCCGGTGAACCCGGCGTCGCCCGGGTCATTGCTGTCGACGGCCGGGTGCGGGCCGGCCAGTACGATGCGGCCTTCAGCTTGCAGCTGTTTGAGGCGCTCGACATGGGCCGGGCGTACGCTCAGGCGTTTTTCCAGGGAGTTGGCAACGTCGGTGGCAATGATGGCGTAGAGCATGTCAGTCCTCGGTTTTTGGTGTGGTAGCTGCGGTGTCATGCAGGTGACGCGACAGGTAGATACCCTGGCCGATCAAAAACAATACGGTCATGCCCAGGCTGCCGAACACTTTGAAGTCGACCCAGTAGTCCTGGAAGGTAAACGCCACGAACAGGTTGGCGGCGCCGCAGAACAGGAAAAACACGATCCAGGCCACGTTCAGGCGTACCCACACCGGCTCCGGCAAGGTCAGCGCATGGCCCATGATCCGCTTGATCAGCAGGCGGTCACCAATGAAGTGGCTGCCGATGAACACCAGGGCGAACAGCCAGTTCACCACCGGGGCTTTCCATTTAAGGAAGGTTTCGCTGTGGAAAGCCAGGGTCAGGCCGCCGAAGACCAGGCAGGCGATAAGGGTGAGCCATTGGCTTTTTTCCAGCTTGCGCTGGGATATGAAGATGGCGCCGTAGACCACGATGGAGCTGACGATCAGTACGGCAGTGGCACTGTAGATGCCCCCGAACGATAGCTCGTGGCCGGCGATTTCGATGACCCTGGGGTCGAGTTTGGTAACGATGAAAAACAGCAACAGCGGGATGAAGTCGATGAATTGTTTCACAGTAAGAGCCAGAAGCTGGATGTGGCGGCATAATAACAAACATCCTTGGTTGCGATAGCGCCAGCTGACTTGAGGTTACACACTCCCGTGAATGTTGATTTGCACTGCCACAGCACGGCCTCCGACGGCGCCCTGGCGCCCGCGGTACTGGTTGCGCGTGCGTTTGAAAAAGGCGTGCGAGTCCTGGCATTGACCGACCACGACACCCTCGAAGGCCTCGATGAAGCCCGCCAGGCCGCGCAGTCCCTGGGCATGCAACTGGTCAATGGCGTGGAATTGTCCTGCACCTGGGGCGGCGCCACCATCCATGTGCTGGGCTACGGTTTTGATCAAAAGGCCCTACCCTTGGTGGCGGCGATTGCCCAATTGCACGATGGCCGCTGGCTGCGGTCCGAAGAAATAAGCCGCAAGCTCAGCCTTAAAGGCATGCCGGGTGCCCTCGACGGTGCCCGTGCTATCCAGCAAGAGCTGGGCGACAGCGGCAACGCACCGGCCCGTCCGCACTTTGCCGACTGGATGGTGCGTGAAGGCTATGTGAAGGATCGTGCCGAAGCCTTTCGCAAATGGCTGGGCGCCGGCAAGTTGGGCGACGTGAAGCTGCATTGGCCGACCCTGGAAGACACTGTCCAGACCCTGCGGGCCTCCGGGGCCTGGGTCAGCCTGGCGCATCCCTGGCATTACGATTTCACCCGCAGCAAGCGCCGCAAGCTGATCAGCGACTATATTGGAGCGGGTGGCCACGCCATCGAGGTGGTCAACGGGCATCAACCCGCCGAACAGGTCGGCAGCCTGGCGATCCTTGCCCGCGAATTTGGTCTGCTGGTCAGTGCCGGCAGTGACTTTCATGGCCCAGGCGGCTGGTCCGAGATTGGCGAGTATCGCCAGGTTCCGGAAGATTTGCCGCTGTTGTGGGGGCGATTCAAGCATGACCCCATTATTGCCACCGTCTGAACAGGTAGAGTACGTGAGCCAATTCTTCCAGATTCATCCGGAAAACCCTCAGGCGCGCCTGATCAAGCAGGCCGTGGAGATCATCCGTGCCGGTGGGGTAGTGATCTACCCGACGGATTCTTCATACGCCATTGGCTGCCAGATCGGCGACAAGGGCGCGGTCGAGCGGGTAAGGCGCTTGCGCCAGCTGGACGACAAGCACAACTTTGCGCTGATCTGCAGCGACTTGTCCCAGCTCGGGCTATTCGCCAAGGTCGACACCGGCACGTTCCGCCTGCTCAAGGCCCACACGCCGGGGCCCTACACGTTCATTCTCAACGCCACCCGCGAAGTGCCGCGCCTGTTGCTGCACCCCAAGAAGCGCACCATCGGCCTGCGCGTGCCGGAACACCCGATTGCCCTGGCGCTGTTGGCTGAGTTGGGCGAACCGCTGATGAGCGTGTCGTTGATCCTGCCCGGCGAAACCGAGCCGTTGTACGACCCTTACGAAATGCGCCGATTGCTGGAAAAACACGTCGACCTGATCATCGACGGTGGCTACGGCGGCAATAAGGCCTCCACGGTGATCAACCTGGCCGACGGTGAGCCAGAAGTGGTGCGTGTGGGTTGTGGCGACCCGGCTCCGTTTATGGTCGAGGCCTGAATGTCGGCCGTGGAAACCGCTGATCCCCAGGCCGGCGCCCAGCAGGAACTGCCGTTTGCCATGGTGTACGGCCAGGCGGTCATGGAAATGCCCCTGGACTTGTACATCCCGCCGGACGCCCTCGAGGTATTCCTTGAAGCCTTCGAAGGCCCGCTGGACTTGCTGCTGTACCTGATCCGCAAGCAGAACATCAATATCCTCGACATCCCGGTGGCGGAAATCACCCGCCAGTACATGGGCTATGTCGAGCTGATGCAGTCGGTGCGCCTGGAACTGGCCGCCGAGTACTTGGTGATGGCGGCCATGCTTGCCGAGATCAAGTCGCGCATGCTGTTGCCGCGCTCGGAGACGGTGGAAGCCGAAGAGGATGACCCACGCGCCGAGCTGATCCGCCGCCTGCAGGAGTACGAACGCTTCAAGGCTGCCGCCGAAGGCATCGACGGCCTGAGCCGTGTGGGCCGTGATGTGGTGGTGCCCAAGCTCGACGCCCCCGAGGCACGCGCGCGCAAATTGCTGCCAGACGTGAGCCTGGAAGAATTGCTGATGTCCATGGCCGAGGTGCTACGCCGTGGCGATATGTTTGAGAGCCACCAGGTCAGCCGTGAAGCGCTGTCTACCCGCGAGCGCATGAGCGATGTGCTGGAACGCCTCAAGGGCGGTGGGTTTGTGCCCTTTGTCGAGTTGTTCACCGCCGAAGAAGGGCGCCTGGGCGTGGTGGTGACCTTTATGGCGATCCTTGAGCTGGTCAAGGAGTCCTTGGTCGAGCTGGTACAGAATGAGCCTTTTGCGGCTATCCACGTGCGGGCGCGAGCCGAATAACGAGCTGAATCGATGAATCTGACTGAACCCCGCGAACTGGCCCCTTTGCTGGAGGCCTTTCTCCTGGCCTCGGGTAAACCGCAATCTTTGGAGCGCCTGTTCGAGCTTTTTGAAGAAGCCGAACGCCCGGAGCCGCCGGTCTTCAAGAAGGCCTTGGAGATCCTGCGCAAGTCCTGCGAGGGCCGTGCCTTTGAACTGCGCGAAGTGGCGTCGGGTTACCGCCTGCAGATCCGTGAGAAGTTTTCGCCGTGGGTCGGGCGGTTGTGGGAAGAGCGCCCGCAGCGCTATTCCCGGGCGATGCTGGAGACCATGGCGCTGATCGCCTATCGCCAGCCCATCACCCGCGGGGAGATCGAAGACGTGCGTGGCGTGGCGGTGAACAGCCATATCGTCAAGACCCTGCTGGAGCGCGAGTGGATCCGCATCGTCGGCTACCGCGACGTGCCGGGCAAACCGGCCATGTTCGCCACCACCAAGGTGTTCCTCGATCACTTCAACCTGAAAAACCTCGACGATCTGCCGCCCCTGGCCGAACTGCGGGAAATGGAAGCCGAGCCGGTGCTCGACTTCGACGACGCGCCGGTGCCGCAAAGCCTGCAGGAACTGGCCGACGCCAGCGCCGAGCCGGAGGAGCCCAAGGACGAGACCAGTTTCCATACGCTGTTGCTGGAACTGGACGACATGGAGCAGGGGATCAAGACCGACTTCGACGATTTGCTGCGTGATGGTGCTGCAGAGCCGCAAACCCAGGTGAACGTTGAATCCGAGCCAGAGGTACAAACCGAGGAAGATATTCTCGGCGTGGCCGAGGCCCGGGAGAAACTCCTGGCCGCTGTCGCCGCTCTTGAACAGCCGTCCCTGAGCGACGAAGAAGACGAAGCCCGGGCGCTGGCCGAGGCCATCGAAAACGAACGCCGCCAACTCGAAGACTGACCGGCTCTGACGTTCACCGCGCAACCCATGTGGGAGCTGGCTTGCCTGCGATGCAGACACCTCGGTGTTTCAGATGCAAGGAGGTGATGCCATCGCAGGCAAGCCAGCTCCCACAGAGGATCGACCATGAGTGCTATGAAAGACCCGTGCATCAGCATCTGTAAATTCAATGACGACATCTGCGTCGGCTGTGGCCGCAGCAAGCGTGAAATCCGTGCCTGGAAGAAACTCGACAAAGCCGACAAGCGCACGGTTCTGGCCGAAGCCGAGCTGCGATTGCTGGCCCTGGGGGCCACCGGTCGGCGGAAAAGCAAATGAGCTGGGCGTTATCGGCTAGTCTGTGATGCGCAACACGCGCCATGCGCGTATGATTCGCGACCCCTTGCCGACCTATTCGGCCAAGGCCCCGCTTTCAATACCCTCAGGCCACGCCTGAATCGACCCACCGGGAGGTGCTTACGATGAATGACCAAGACCAGAAAGACCAGGAAATCGGCCCAGCAGGCGAAAAACTGCAAAAGGTGCTGGCGCGTATCGGCGTGGGCTCGCGCCGCGACGTGGAAGCCTGGATCACCCAGAAGCGCATCAAGGTCAACGGCGTCGAGGCCACCCTCGGCCAGCGCGTCGACCTGCACGATGCAATCACCATTGATGGCAAGGTCATCAAGCGTGAAGAGGCCGCCGAATCGGTGCGCCGCGTGATCATGTACAACAAGCCCGACGGCGAGATCTGCACCCGTGACGACCCCGAAGGCCGTCCGACCGTGTTCGACAAGATGCCCAAGCCTAAAGAAGGCCGCTGGATCAACATCGGCCGCCTGGACATCAACACCACCGGCTTGCTGATGTTCACCACTGACGGTGAGTTGGCCAACCGCCTGATGCACCCGTCCTACGAGATGGACCGTGAATACGCCGTGCGTGTACGTGGTGAAGTCGATGACGAGATGATCGAACGCCTCAAGGCGGGCGTGGTGCTGGAAGACGGCCCGGCCAAGTTCACCGACATCAAGCAGGCGCCGGGTGGCGAAGGTTTCAACCACTGGTACCACTGCGTGGTGATGGAAGGCCGTAACCGTGAAGTGCGTCGTCTGTGGGAATCCCAGGGGCTGGTGGTCAGCCGCCTCAAGCGCGTACGTTTCGGCCCGGTGTTCCTGAACTCCGACCTGCCGATGGGCCGCTGGCGCGAAATGAGCCAGTACGAAGTCGATATCCTCAGCGCCGAAGTGGGCCTGACGCCGGTTGCCATGCCGCAGATGAACGCCAAGAGCAAAGACAAGCTTGAGCGTATGCAGCGTAAATCGTCGCGCCCAGTGCCGCGTACCGAACGTGTTGCCCGCACCCTGCGCCCTGCGCTGGATGCACCGGCCACCGGCGGTCGTATCTCGCGTCAGCCGCACATTGAAGGCGAGCGCCGCCCTACCGCGCCAGCGCGTCAGGAAGGTGAGCGTGCGCCACGTACGCCACGCCCTGCGCCGGCGGGTGGTCGCAGCAACCGTGGTGAATCGGATCGCCCGGCCGACAACGCCAGCACCAAGCGTCCAGCCAAGCCAGCGGCGAACAAGCGCCCTGGCCCGAAACTGGTCGCGGACGAGCCGTCGGGCAAGCGCCGTGGCGCACCGGCCGGTTCCGGCCAGCGCCCTGGTTTTGGTCGCAAGAAGCCGCAGTGATGCGTTAAACGCTGCACAAAAACGCCAACCTTAGGGTTGGCGTTTTTTTTGCGATCTACATTTGAAATACAATCAACTGTGGGAGCCGGGCTTGCCCGCGATAGCGGTGGGTCAGTTAGTAAAAAGGTGACTGACACACCGCTATCGCAGGCAAGCCAGCTCCCACAGGGAGCTCTACACGTCTGACGGTCTTTTAAAAGGCAAAGGCGCCATCAAACACCGGCTTGTCATCCAGCGCCAACACCCCGCTGGCGAAGATCAGGTCCAGGTGATGACTGCCTTTCTGCCCGCCACCCAAGCCCAGGTGCAACCCGCAATGGCGCTCTTCAAACCCGGCATTGCGCGCATACAGGTCCTTGACCCCTTCATTGGTACCAATCCCCAACTCCTCCACACGACGGTTGGACGGGTTGGCATTCAGGTACTTGTTGAAATCATCCGCCAGCCCCGGCACCTCACTGGCCACGCTGCAAACGGTGGAGTTTTCGATCCATAACTCCAGCGGTGATTGCAGCACGCCGTATTTGCGCGCAAAGGGGATGGTGCTGAGGAAGGTGCCGACAAACCGCACCTGGCCGTTGATGGCTTCACTGTGGGTGGCGATTTCGCCGGGGGCCAGGTCGTGGTTGCCGACGCCGTTGATATTGGTCCACTTCTTGATGCTGCTCATCGGCGCTTCCAGGCGCGAACCGTGTTTGTCGGTAAAGCTCAGCACGTTGGCCTGGGCCATGCGCCGGATCAGCGTGGCGTTGAGGTCGGCGATGCGTTGGGGCTCGACGCTGAAGGTGTCGTAGAAATAGTCGCCGTAATCCTTGAACAGCAGGGATTTCTTCCAGTGTTCGGCCATCACGCCTTGCAGGGCGCGGATAAAGTCCGGGCCTTCGGCGCGTGGGTTGGGCAGCGTGGAGGAATCGTAGAGAAACAGGTACAGGTCACAGGTTTGAATGGCCTGTGCCAAGGTGTCGCTGGGCGCCAGGTCCAGGCGTTGCAGTTGGAAGTTGAAGCGGGCGGCGCTGCCGTGGGTGATCGCCTGGGCGATGGCGTCATAGCGCTCGGTATGGCCCAGCAACACGGTGGGACGGTTCAGGCCGCTGAGGGCCGGGTGGTGCGCAAGGTAGTAGAGAAAGTGTTCGACGGCGCGGGCCTTGTCCATGACGGGTGTCCTTCTGTGCCTTGGGTAAGGGGGCAGGCGCCGTGCACAGCGCCTGCCGGATGCCTGCCGGGTATTAGAAAGGCCACATCGCGGTGCCAAAAGGCACAACGGCATCGGCTTGCATCATTTCAACGGCGGCCTCATGGGTCGGCGCTTCAAACCAATCGTCGAGTTGCAGTTCGGTTTCCAGGTCGTTTTCCAGTGCTTGCATGGTGTATCTCCTAGAGGACGTTGATTGAGAACGGCTCACCCACGGGCTTCGCGGGCAAGTGCAAAGAACCTAGAAGAGAGTGTTTCGAAATGCAAAAAATTTATTGACACGGTTTCATTTGGATTTTTTCTTCTGTTTTTTGATGGATTTTTTTATTCAGGCAAAACAGTGCATTGGCTGAAGCGATTCTTCAGATGCTGCCTACCGACAGAATTCCGTTGAGGGCTGCCGAAGTCTGGCTGTAACGCAGGTTTTCCGGGGTGTAACGACAGCTTTACGAAAATGTCCTGGCTTTGTTGGGGGTTGCGATGATGTAAGCATTAGCTGACAGAATCGTCTGTGCACTTTCCCGGTGCGTGCCGAAGCTGTCGAGCGGTGTACAATGCGCCGCGTTTTACTGTGACCCCCCTTGCGTACCCACGCAAAAGGCCAAGACCTCAGGGTTTGATCCCCCTGATCACTCCGCCTGGCCACGAGCCGGACGGGTTCGATTTCGTCACAGATAAAAACAAACAGGTGACGCATGACCATTAGAAAGACGCTGTACTCCTGGTGCCTGCGCTGGGGTTTGAGCGGCGCTGCTTGAGTCGGTAATTCAAGGCAGCAACCTGCATTCAACTCTTCAAACCTTGCGTGAGACCCTTTTCATGAGTGGACCCCATTCTTCTTCAGGCGAGCTGAAACGCGGCCTGAAAAACCGGCATATCCAGTTGATCGCCCTCGGTGGCGCTATCGGCACCGGCCTGTTCCTGGGCTCGGCCGGGGTGCTCAAATCCGCCGGCCCGTCGATGATCCTGGGCTATGCCATCTGCGGCTTTATCGCCTTCATGATCATGCGCCAGCTTGGCGAAATGATTGTCGAGGAGCCGGTTGCCGGCTCTTTCAGCCACTTTGCCCACAAGTACTGGGGCGGTTTCGCCGGCTTCCTGTCGGGCTGGAACTGCTGGATTCTGTACATTCTGGTGGGTATGTCGGAGCTGACGGCCGTCGGCAAGTACGTGCACTACTGGTGGCCGGAGATTCCGACCTGGGTCTCGGCGGCGGCGTTCTTCGTGCTGATCAACGCGATCAACCTGGCCAACGTCAAAGTCTTCGGTGAAGCCGAGTTCTGGTTTGCCATCATCAAGGTGGTGGCGATTGTCGGCATGATTGCCCTGGGCAGTTACCTGCTGGTCAGCGGCAGCGGCGGCCCGCAAGCCTCGGTCAGCAACCTGTGGGAGCATGGTGGTTTCTTCCCCCATGGCGTCGGCGGTTTGGTGATGGCCATGGCGATCATCATGTTTTCCTTTGGCGGCCTGGAAATGCTCGGCTTTACCGCTGCCGAAGCCGACCAGCCACGTACCGTGATCCCCAAGGCGATCAATCAGGTGATCTACCGCATCCTGATTTTCTACATCGGTGCCCTGGTGGTACTGCTGTCGCTCACACCGTGGGACAGCCTCTTGGCGACCCTCAACGCCTCCGGCGATGCCTACAGTGGCAGCCCGTTCGTGCAGGTGTTCTCGATGCTGGGCAGTAACACCGCCGCGCATATCCTCAACTTCGTGGTGCTGACGGCCGCGCTGTCGGTGTACAACAGCGGTACCTACTGCAACAGCCGCATGCTCTTGGGCATGGCTGAGCAGGGCGATGCGCCCAAGGCCCTGGCGAAGATCGACAAGCGCGGCGTGCCGGTGCGTTCGATCCTGGCCTCGGCGGCGATCACCCTGGTGGCGGTGCTGATGAACTACCTGATGCCCCATGACGCGCTGGAACTGTTGATGTCGCTGGTGGTGGCCACGCTGGTGATCAACTGGGCGATGATCAGCTTCTCCCACTTCAAGTTCCGCCAGCACATGAACCGCATCGGCCAGGTGCCGCTGTTCAAGGCGCTGTGGTACCCGTATGGCAATATCATCTGTGTCGCGTTTGTGGTGTTTATCCTGGGCACCATGTTGATGATTCCAGGCATTGACCGCTCGGTGTACGCGATCCCGGTGTGGGTGGCGTTCATGGGTGTGTGTTATTGGGTCAAGAACAAGCGTGCGCAGCAGCCCGTCGCAGTCCAAGCCTTGACGGTGAAGTAAGGCCATATACTGCGCTAAATGTGGGAGCGGGCTTGTGTGGGAGCTGGCTTGCCTGCGATAGCATCACCGCGGTGTACCTGTTACACCTCGGTGCCTGCATCGCGGGCAAGCCCGACTCCCACACAAGCCCGCTCCCACATTTTTTACCGCGCTCGGCTTGAGGGGGCGTATCTCTAACTCTCCTAACAAGGCTTGCGCTTTCCATGCTGGTGATTTCCAACAACGTACACTTGCCCGATGCCGAGATCGAGCTGACCGCCATTCGTGCCCAAGGTGCCGGTGGGCAGAACGTCAATAAAGTGTCGAGTGCGGTGCACCTGCGGTTTGATATTCCGGCGTCGTCGTTGCCGGAATTCTACAAGGAGCGCCTGCTGGCGCTGCGTGACAGCCGGATCACCAGCGAAGGCGTGCTGGTGCTCAAGGCCCAGCAATATCGCACCCAGGAGCAGAACCGCGCCGATGCGCTGGAGCGCCTGGTGGAGTTGATCCAGAGCGCCACCAAGGTCGAGAAAAAACGCCGTCCGACCAAGCCTACCCTGGGCTCGAAGAAACGCCGCCTGGAGTCCAAGACCAAGCGCGGCAGCATCAAGGCCGGGCGCGGCAAGGTCGACTTCTAGGCGTCGCGTGTTTCGCGGGCCTTGGGCGCCTGCCGGTACAGGTAGACGCTCAGCAGCAAACCGGCGAAAGCGGCGAGGGCGGCGAACAGGAAGATCGAGGCAAAGCCAAAACCTGCCGCCACGGCGCCCGCCAGTGGCCCGGTGATGCCCAGGGACAAATCGATAAACAGCGAATAGGCGCCCACCGCCGAGCCACGGCTGGAGGCCGGCACCAGGTTGACCGCCTCTACCCCCAACGCCGGGAACACCAGGGAAAAGCCGAAGCCGCTCAACGCCGCACCCGCCAACGCCAGCTGGGCATCCGGCGCCAGCCACAGCAACAGCAGGCCCAGCACTTCCACCGACAGGCAAGCGATGGCGACGCGAAAACCGCCGATGCGGTTGATCAAGTTACCAAACAGCAAACGCGCGCCGATAAAACTGGCACCGAACAGGCTCAAGGCCCACACCGCGTTATCCCAGTGCTGGGTGCTGTAATACAGCGTGATAAAGGTGGCGATGGTGCCAAAGCCGATTGAACCCAGCGCCAGCGCGCAACCATGGGGCAGCACGCGGCCCAGCACATTCATGAACGGCAAACGGATGCCGGGCACAATCGGCGCGGCTTGTTTTTTCCAGGCCAACAGCACGCCCAGCACGGCCAATAGAATGATGCTGACGCCCATGCTCCACAGCCCCAACTGGCTGACCAGCAGCACCCCCAACGGCGCACCGACCGCCAGCGCGCCGTAGCTGGCGATGCCGTTCCAGGAAATAACCTTGGCCGTATTAGCCGCACCGACGCGGCCAATGCCCCAGCCAATCGCGCCCGAACCCACCAGGCTTTCGGCGCTGCCCAACACCAGTCGACCGATCAGCAGGCAACCGAGGCTGAAGGCCGGCAGGCTGGAGAACCACGCCGCCAGCAACATGAATACGCCGCTCAAACCGCAGCCCACCAGGCCGATCAGCACGGCGCGCTTGCTGCCCAAGTTGTCGATGATTTTGCCAGCATAGGGGCGGCTCAGCAGGGTAGCCAGGTATTGCACGCTGATCACCAGCCCGGCGATAACGGCGCCATAGCCCAGTTGGCTATGCACATAACCCGGCAATACGGCCAGGGGGATGCCGATATTCAGGTAGCCGATGAAGGTAAACAGCACGATGGAAACGACTTGCAGCGTGACCGCCATGGGGCGCTGGGTATCTGGCATGGGAGAGATCCACTGTCGCAGCAGGTAAAGATAGGCTGCTAATGATACCGGCGCGCAGGCCGGGCAGGGCGGCAAAAATGTAAAACGTCAGATCTAAAGCCGATCAAGCGTGGGCGGGGGCCAGCAATTGGGTGGTCACCAGGGCCGCCAGGGCGTTTTCCTGAGTGCCAAAGCGCTTGAGCAGTGCCGCTTGCTTGTCGGCACTGAGGCGGTTCCAGACTTCGACCATCTGCAAGGCAGCGTCGAGTACAGCGGTGTCCGGCGTGTCGGAAGGGGAAGTGGTCATAGTGAAGGTCTCGGATGATTCAGGCAGTGTGGAAAGCGCTCAAAGGCGCGCTTTCCACACGGTCTGGTACGGCGTCAGTCCCGGCTTTCGCGCTCGACTGGTTTTGCTTCTTTGGCCTCAGGCTGCTTGTCGCTGGCCTGCTGCGGTGTTGGCTGCTCAGTTGGGTGCAGGCTTGGGAAGGGGAGATTAGGTATCTCGTGCATCGTGGTCGCTCCTCGCAAGGTCTGTTTTTTCAATCGCAGGTGATTCCGCGCTCTCAAAAAGCCTTGGCAGGATACAGCACCGTAAATGACAAAAAGACTTTTATCTCGATTGTCTCGCCCATTTTTCTCCTAAAAGACTGTAGGAGCGAGCTTGCTCGGGAAAAGCGTCAACGATAACTCGGTGCGTCAGGTAGCCAGCGGTGTCTGTGCGAGCTTCGCGAGCGAGCTCGCTCCTACAAGGGATTTAGAACGGCACCTTGCCGAGGATCATGTCGCGGTACATCACAAAATCCCCCAGCAAACTGTAAAACGGGTGCTGAAAGGTGGCAGGGCGGTTCTTTTCGAAGAAGAAGTGGCCTATCCAGGCAAAACTGTAGCCCGCGAGCGGCAAGGCCAGCAGCAGGACCAATGAGCCTCTGCCGATGGCATAGGCGAGAATGCCGATCACCAGGGTGGTGCCGATAAAGTGCAGGCGCCGACAGGTGCTGTTGCCATGCTCGGCCAGGTAGTACGGGTAGAACTCGGCAAAACTATTGAATTTCTTGATGTTTTCCACGGTCACCGGCCCTCTGGTTGTTGTGCCGCCAACGGGTGCGCGGCGGGGAGCTTATTTGAGTCTAGAGTGAACAGTGCTAACAGCCAGTGACAATAGATGCCACTTTAGTATCCTTGGCTTCCTGGCTGCCGTTTGAGCCTGCTTTCAATAAGAAGACGCCATGAGCGAACGAACAACTTCTGCAAGCTGGGCGATGGGCATCGTCAAGGCGCTGGAAATGGATGGCCTGGATTGCAGGGCCTTGTTCAAGCAGTTGGGCCTGGATTATGCGTCCCTCACTGACCCCGATGCGCGCTTCCCGCAAGACGCCATGACCCGCCTGTGGCAGCGTGCGGTGGAGGTGTCGGGCAACCCGGCGATTGGCCTGAACATGGGCAAGGTGGTACGGCCTGCCTCGTTTCATGTTGCCGGTTATGCGTTGATGTCCAGCAACACCCTGGCCGAAGGCTTTATGCGCTTGGTGCGCTACCAGCGCATCATCGCCGAAAGCGCTGACTTGAGTTTCCGACTTTTACCCGAAGGCTATGCGTTGATTCTGACGGTGCATGGCGATCATCTGCCGCCCACCCGTCAAAGCGCCGAGGCCTCGCTGGCCAGCGCTCTGGCCCTGTGCGGCTGGCTTACCGGGCGCACCCTGCAACCGCGCAAAGTGCTGCTGCAAGGCGACCAGCCGGCGGACTTGGCGCCCTACCAACACGCCTTCCACGCGCCTTTGCAATTCAATGCACCCTATGACGCGTTGATTTTCGAGCAGGCCGACATGGAGGCGCCGCTGCCCACAGCCAATGAAGCCATGGCGCTGCTGCATGATCGCTTTGCCGGAGAATACCTGGCGCGTTTTTCCGAAAGCCGCGTGACCCACAAGGCGCGTCAGGTGCTGTGCCGCCTGCTGCCCCAGGGCGAACCCAAGCGCGAAGCGGTGGCCCAGACGTTGCACCTGTCCCAGCGCACCTTGCAGCGGCGACTACAGGAGGAGGGCACCAGCTTCCAGGCCTTGCTCGATGACACCCGGCGCGAACTGGCCGAGCAGTACCTGGCACAACCCAACATGACCCTGCTGGAAATCGCCTACCTGTTGGGCTTTGCCGATCCGAGTAACTTTTTCCGCGCCTTTCGCCGCTGGTTCGATGCCACGCCCGGCGAATACCGGGCGCGGTTGCAGCAAATGTCGACCGTCAGTGACGCCAGAACGCCGGAATGCACAACACAAACACGGTGATGATCTCCAGGCGTCCCAGCAACATGCCCAGGGACAGGATCCACTTGGCGGCATCCGGCAGGGTGGCGAAATTGCCGGCCGGGCCGATGGTTTCGCCCAGGCCGGGGCCCACGCCGGATACGGTACTGGCGGCGCCGGTCAACGCGGTCATCCAGTCCACGCCCAGCAATGACAGGGCCAGGGCGATCATGCAGATGGTGATGGCGAAGAAAAACGAAAAGGTCAGAATTGAGCGCACGATCTCTTCATCGAGGCGATGGCCGTTGTACTTCTGCTTGATCACCGCGCGTGGATGAATCAACTGATTCAAGTTGGCTTTGAGCAGGATATAGGCCACCTGGAAACGGAAGATTTTGATACCGCCCGCGGTGGAGCCCGAGCAGCCGCCGATAAAGCCCAGGTAGAAAAACAGCATCAGTGAGAAGTTGCCCCACAGGCTGTAGTCCCCCAGTGCAAAGCCGGTGGTGGTCACCACCGATGTCACGTTCAGCGCCACATGACGCAAGGCATCGAGCCAATGCAGGTTGGTGGTCCACCAGTACCAGGTGCCGAGTACCAGCCAGGTCACCAGCAACAGGCCGAGCAGGCCTTGCACTTGCTGGTCCTTGATCAGGGCCCGACGGTTGCCGCGCAAGGTGGCCACGTACAGGGCGAACGGCAAGCTGCCGAGGATCATCACCACCACCGCGACCCAGTGCACCGCCGGTTGTTTCCAATGGGCCAGGGACTCGTCCGAAGTGGAAAACCCACCGGTGGAGATCGCCGACATGGCATGGTTGATCGCATCGAACACGCCCATTCCGGCCCACCAGAAGGCCAGGCTGCCGAAGATGGTGATGCCCACATACGCCGCCACGATCAAGCGCGCCACCATATGCGAGCGAGGCATGACCTTTTCCGAGCGGTCCGAAGATTCGGTCTGGAACAGGCGCATGCCACCAATGCGCAGCAGCGGCAGGATCGCCACCGCCATGCCGATAAAGCCGATACCGCCGAGCCAGTGCAAAAGCGAACGCCACATCAAAATGCCTGGCGACATGCTGTCCAGGCCGCTCAGCACGGTGGACCCGGTGGCGGTGATGCCGGACATGCTTTCAAAGAACGAGTCGGTGTAGCTGATGTGCTGGGTCAGCAAAAAGGGCAGGGCGGCGAAGATGCACACCACTACCCAGCTGCTGACCGTGAGCAGGTACATGTCCCTGGGGCGCAGGTGCACGTGCTCGGGGCGGCCAGGGATGACCAGCGCCAACCCGGCGATAAAGGTGATCAGGCTGGCCCACAGGAACGAGGGGAGGTCGCTGGTGCGTTCGAAGATCACCAGGGTCGCCATCGGGATCACCATGGCGACCGCAAGGGTGATCAGGAAGATGCCGATGATGAAACCGATGATACGCAGGGTCGGCAACGCCATGAAGTTCGCTCGGGTGATTGGGCAGAGGCGCCATTCTACCTGCGGTGCAGGTCTTGTAAACCAAGGGCTGCGGTGGCTTGGTGTCTACACAACTTCGCAGCGACGCTGAAGTTGTGGCGAGGGAGCTTGCTCCCGTGACTGGCGCAGATTCCCTGACACATCACGATCCAACTGTGGGAGCTGGCTTGCCTGCGATGGCGGCCTGACAGCCGATGCTTATCTACCTGACACCCCACGATCCAACTGTGGGAGCGGGCTTGCTCGCGAAGG